>CAIVCR010000011.1 GCA_903904515.1 uncultured Bacteroidia bacterium | reverse complement strand
GTATGAATAGCATTAAGATTGGCGGTTACTGCAGATGAATGTGCCTCAGAAGCAAAAGTATAGCACTGTTCAGGCAGATTTACGGCACTTGCAACAATATGAAAGTTATCGTTGGTTTCCAAAATACTTGCATCATCCATATAACCAACATGGATTTTTGCATTACCTCCATCATCTAATATCGCAGCTTTCGGTTTCTGAGACAATATATAACGCTGATCAACAGAAGTTGCAGCGGTTAGTTGGTATACATTTACCTTTACTGCAGTAGCAAGACCGCTGTTGAAATTATTTATAATAGTGCTTACGTTTACTCCCGATGGCACATCTCCCATGAAAATTAGCATCGGTCCACCACTGAAATTCCTGCTGGCAGCACTGCCGGAGGTCGGATAAAGGAGGGACGCATTTGCTGAAAAGTCTATTCCATCATGTGCTTTGCCCGTTTTGATGATCCAACGCACAGGTACTTTGTTGTTCAACAAGGATACAACCAACCCATAAGCTTTTAAATTGAAGTAACTTGGAGTTGCCTGAACTGCCTGTAATGTATTATCCATCGGTATAACCAGGGTTCCGGCAGGCGCTGAAATGTCGTGTGAATCAGGACCAGGAAGATCGGTATTACGAAGGGGCGCACAAGAACCAAACACTGTTACTGTGGCAGTCGTCGATCCACAAATAGTGTTATAGGTGATCACGCTGGTTCCTCCTGATATCCCGGTAACCAGACCGGCACTGCTTACTGTGGCAACCCCTTGTGTACCAGAGGACCAGGAAGAACCTGCAGTTGGCATGGAGCCGGTTAACTGGGTTGTAGATCCGGGACAAACTGTTAGTGTTCCTGAAATGGTGGGGGTTCCATAAACCGTAATTACAGGTTGAGTCGTTAAATCTGTGAGTGTACCCCCGTTCTTTTTATATTTTGTTGTAAAAGTATTCACCCCGGCGGTTGCCGGGGCCGTAACTTTAGTTCCTCCGCCGGCATAAGAAAGTGTAAAACTTTCGCTCGCTGCTGTGTTTGCGCCATAGGTAACTGAGATTGTCCAGGTTCCTGTTACTGCAAGTGTTTTCGTCGTGGCACTGGTATAGCTGATATATCCCGGATTTGATGGATTAGTGGTCTGAGGAGCTGTCCATCCTGTGGGAACAGTAATGGTTACCTGCGCACCACTCTTAGCCATCGATCCACTAAGAAGAGTATAGGTAAACGCAAAGCTGTTCCCGGTGCTTGCGGCACAAGCATAGGTTGGTGTAACAACAATGGTTCCTGTGCCATTCCCTGCCTCTGGGGTTCCACCTGCCAGTGCGGTGTTGACTGCACCATGTATCAAAAGTACCAGCCCCAGGAGCAGGTAACGACTGAATAATATCAATTTTTTCATAGCTGTTAAATTTCACAAGGTTGTTGTGCCAACACTTCTTTTACCTCATTTCCAGGATAAAAGGGATAGTTAACAACCAAAGTTAACTCAACGAGAAATAACATTCGGATGTTAACCGAATATTTCCGTTTATATCCGTTTATATCCGGAATTAATCGGATATATACGGATATCAGAAAAAAATGGGTGGAATCTTTTTGAAATTCAGATTATTTTCGTATATTAGAGGAGTGGAACTGAAGATTTATTTTGGCCGGTTTAAGATTGAGTCAACACAAAAATCACCTCCTAAACAACCATGAATGAAGACTAATAAATCAACCAATGATGCAGATAAACTTCGCCAGCGTGCAGAGAGGTTTCTGAATGAAAACAAGTCTAAATCAAATCGGCAACTCACCGAATCCGAAATGCTGAAACTCATTTATGAACTTGAAGTTCACCAGGAAGAGTTGAAACTGCAGAATGAAGAGTTGAAACTGGCGCAAACTACCGCCACTCAATACGCCGAAAAATATCTCGAATTATACGACTTTGCTCCAATCGGGTATTTTACCCTTTCAAAAGAGGGTGCGATATTAGAGATCAATCTTTGCGCCTCCCAAATGCTCAATAAAGAGAGGTCGCATTTAAAAAACAGTCAGTTGGGATTTTTTATCTCCGACGATACAAAGCCGGTATTTAATCTCTTCTTATGGAAAGTTTTTACTGATAACCGCAAACAAACCTGTGAGGTCACCCTCTCCATTGAGGGCAAACCCATAATTGAAGTCAGTCTGACCGGTATCATTAGCAGCAATGAGGAGCAATGTCTGGTAACTATCCTGGATATCACCGATCAAAAAAGGGCAGAAAATGAATTGAAGAAATGGGCCACACTTTTCCTGCCGAAGGCAAATTAGGCTGTGGATTCATGTCCCAAATGCTATTAAAACAAAAAGCCCGGCGAGGTAAATATTTACCTGCCGGGCTTTAAAACGGGTGGAAGATGGGAATTGAACCCACGACCCCTGGAACCACAATCCAGTGCTCTAACCCCTGAGCTACATCCACCATTTTGCGGTTGCAAATATAGAGAATGTTTTCTGATTCACCCAAATGATTTACTAACTTTGTTTTTCAGAATTCAAAGGCGAAGTAGTCTTTGGACTATTCAACTGTTGATTACAACCATATTGGAGGCTCTGAGAATATTAAAGAATTCTGTCCTATTTATTTATACTTGAATATCAATGGATTACTTACTAGACAATCCCGAAGCAGAGCGGATCTTTCAGGAGATATTGCTTAAAATAAAACGATTACAAAACAGGGATGTGGTCAATTCGATGCAGAAAAGGGGTATTGACTATAAGGTCAACTACGGAGTATCAATCCCAATGTTGCACCAGGTAGCGCTGGAATATAACAGAAATCACCTGGTGGCGTTGAAACTTTGGAATAAGCAATGGCGTGAGACGATGATTCTGGCTACAATGCTCGAAGAACCAGGTGAAATCTCGGAAAACCAAATGGATTTTTGGGTTCGGAATTTTCTCGCTGTTGAAATCGCAGAACAGGCAGCCATGAATCTGTTTTCCAAAACCAGCTTCGCCTATCAAAAGGCGTTCGAATACTGCATTGGGAAAAAATTAATCGTAAAAATCGTCGGATTGCTAATAGTCGGACGATTAGCCCTAATTGACCAGACAGCGCCAGACGAGAATTTTGATCCGTTCTTTGAACTTATGTCCCCATTATCCAAGGATCCACAACTGGCGACCGTCTTCTCAAGGATCTTTATCCAGATAGGAATGCGAAACCCAAATCTTCATGAACTGGCAATCAGACATGCCCGGATATTGAAAACCATTGATTCCGAAGTGTCTCAGCAAAATGCTGAATTGATCCTGGAGGAACTGGATAGTGACGATATCAGGACGATTGTCAAAAAGCGGCAACGTGAGATTACCCGTTGAAGGGAAAAACTTCCTGGCTACCCTTGTTGAAGAGAATTTTTAAATCACTATTTTCGCCACCCAATTAAGCCCCATTTCTTTACGATGCAAATTATTGAAGTAAAAGAGCAGAGTGCAATAAAAGCATTTCATCAGGTTGCACAGACAATTTATAAAGATGATCAAAATTGGGTGCAACCAATAATGGCACTTGAAGATGCCACCTTTGATCCTGCAAAAAATGCGTTCTTCAATCACGGTGAGGGGACCCGTTGGATTCTAATGGATGATGAAGGGAAAACTGTCGGACGTATTGGTGCATTTATTAACAGGAATAAAGCATATACATTTCAACAACCTACCGGTGGATGTGGTTTTTTTGAATGTATCGATAACCAGGAAGCAGCAACTCTGCTTTTCGACACTGCCAAAACATGGCTCGCCGACCGGGGCATGGAAGCGATGGACGGACCGGTTAATTTCGGGGAAAACCTGCTGAACTGGGGATTATTGGCGGAAGGTTTTATGCAACAGGGATTTGGAATGCCCTATAACAAACCGTATTATCTGAATCTGTTTGAAAATTACGGCTTTAAAATATATTTCAAACAATACAGTTACCACCTGAATCATAAGGAGCCATTCCCCGAACGGTTCTGGAAGATCGCTGAATGGGTTGCCAAAAAACCCGATTTCAGGTTCGAACATGTCCGCTTTGACAATATCGAGAAATATATTCAGGATTTTATAAAAATATACGAACTAGCCTGGGCAAGGCACGACAATCATCAGTCGGTTAACCTCGATGATATTCGCGGGATGATGAAAATCGCTAAACTGATCGCGGATGAAGAATTTATCTGGTTTGCCTATTATAAGGATGAACCTGTACTCCTTTTTGGCATGATCCCTGACTGGAATCAAATTCTGAAGAAATTAAACGGGAAAATCAACCTCTGGAACCTTCTGAAATTTATCTGGTATAAAAAAATAAGGACGATCACCAGGGCAAGAATCCTGTTAATGGGTGTTGTCCCTAAATTTCAGGGAACAGGGCTGGAATCAGCGGCGTTCTGGCATCTTGATAAAATGATGCAACGTAAATTGTGGTACGAGGAGGTGGAACTTTCATGGGTTGGCGATTTCAATCCTAAAATGATGGCCATTTACACATCCGTCGGTAGCGTTCCGGCAAAGACCCACTATACAATGCGTTATCTTTTTGACCCTAACGCAACATTCGAAAGGGCACCAATGCTGACAAAGGAGGCCAGGGAGAAGAATAGAGAATCGTAATTATAAAAGAAATGCGAATTCTTTTTATAATTATTATTGCAAATTATTGAAGTATGGTTATCTTTGCACCCCGTATCCAGATAAAAAAGATTTTAAAATAAGATATTTAATAAATTATTATTACACATGAAAAAGGGAATACATCCGGAAAGTTATCGGCTGGTAGCATTTAAAGATATGTCAAACGAGCATACCTTTATTACCAGGTCATCAGCTGCATCAAGAGAAAGTATTGAAATTGAGGGCGTTGAGTATCCGCTGATCAAGGTGGAAATTTCCAATACCTCTCATCCATTCTATACTGGCAAGATGAAACTGGTAGATACTGCAGGACGCGTTGACAAGTTCCTGACACGCTACTCAAAGCACATGGACAAACGTAAGGCATAGGTTTAAAATATTGTGAAAAAAACCCGTATTTAAACAGTACGGGTTTTTTTGTGTTATTTTTACATATAATTTACAGCAAATCCACAAGTTTTAGTCTTTGCCAGAGTTTGGCATACGAATTGACAAGATAGTTGACCGCACTCTCTTTTGGAGGTTCAGGACAAAATGTCACTTCTTTAAATTGAACATGGAAAACAAAAAAAATAAAGGATCAAAAAGCAACTTCCTATTCTCAAGGGAGATGGAAGATCAGGGGGAGTTCATCCCCATTATGGTTGATGGTGATGATGCAGAGCTTAATGCCGTTGAAGTTCCGGCTATTCTGCCAATATTGCCATTGCGCAACACGGTTCTTTTCCCCGGGGTAGTGATGCCTATTACTGTCGGAAGACAGAAATCTCTTTTGCTCGTCAAAGAAGCCTATGCAGGAAATAAGCTAATCGGGACAGTTGCCCAAAAAGATGGACAGATTGAAGACCCCGATTCCGAAGATCTGTTTAATGTCGGAACAATGGCTGAAATTTTGAAAATCCTCGAGATGCCGGATGGCTCAACTTCAGTAATCATACAGGGTAAACGACGGTTCAGAATAAAAGCGATAAGTACTACTTTACCTTACATGTCGGCCACAGTATCAGATCTTCAGGATATTCTGCCTAAAAATAAAATGACAGAATTTGCCGCCCTGATTGATTCGCTGAAAGATCTTGCACTGAAAATTGTAAAGTCTTCGGGAAATATTCCCCCGGAGGCTCAATTTGCCGTTAAAAATATCGAGAACGATACGTTCCTGATTAATTTTATCTGTAATAATACAGAACTTAACTCAACTGAAAAACAGGAGTTACTGGAACTGGACGACCTTCGGGAGCGAAGTACAATCTTACTCACATTTCTGGTGCGTGAGGCTCAGCTAATCGACCTCAAAAAGGACATTCAGAAAAAAGTGAAAGTGGATATGGATCAGCAACAACGCGAATATCTGCTTCACCAGCAAATTAAAACGATTCAGGACGAACTCGGAGGCAACCCCTCGGAACAGGAGATTGCAGAACTCAGGAAGCGAAGTCTGGATAAAAAATGGAGTGCCTCGATAAAAGCGGTCTTTGAAAAAGAGCTTTCGAAACTAATACGCATGAACCCGGCCGCAGGTGAATATTCGGTGCAGTCGGGATACCTCGAAACATTCCTTGACCTCCCCTGGAATGTCTATTCGGAAGATAACTTTGACCTCAAGCATGCTGAAAAGATCCTCGACGAGGATCATTATGGACTGGAAAAGGTTAAGGATCGTATCCTTGAACACCTGGCCGTTCTGAAATTAAAAGGGGACATGAAATCACCAATCCTCTGTTTATATGGCCCTCCCGGAGTTGGAAAGACCTCTTTGGGAAAATCGGTCGCCAGAGCACTTGGACGCAAATTTGTGAGAATGTCACTTGGTGGTCTTCACGATGAATCGGAGATCCGGGGGCATCGCAAGACCTATATCGGCGCAATGCCGGGAAGAATTATGCTCAATCTGAAAAAGGCAGGAACCTCCAATCCGGTTTTCATCCTCGATGAAATCGATAAGGTATCCAGCGATTTTCATGGCGATCCAGCCTCTGCCCTTCTCGAAGTTCTTGACCCTGAGCAAAATAGTGAATTTCACGACAATTATATCGACCAGGATTACGACCTGTCAAGAGTCATGTTTATAGCCACTGCCAATTCATTGAATACCATTCATCCCGCATTGCGCGACAGATTGGAACTTATTGACGTTAGCGGTTACCTGCTTGAAGAAAAAATCGAAATTGCACAACGCCATCTGGTAACCCGTCAGCTTGAAAATCATGGACTGTCGAAGAGTGACCTTAAATTCACCAAGGAGGCACTTACCTCATTGATTGAAGATTATACCCGTGAGTCGGGTGTGCGTGAGATGGACAAGCAAATTGCAAAAGTGACCCGCAGAGTCGCCAGGAAAATTGCCTTTGATGAGGAATATACCAAAAAAATAGGAGTTGCTGAAATCAGGGAATACCTTGGTTCCCCAAAATACTCAAAAGAGAGTTACGAAGGGAATGAATATGCAGGAGTTGTTACCGGACTTGCCTGGACGTCTGTCGGGGGGGAGATCCTCTATGTAGAGACCAGCCTGAGTCATGGGAAATGCAAATTCACCATTACCGGAAATCTGGGTGAAGTGATGAAGGAATCAGCAGCAATTGCTTTTGAATATTTGAAATCTCACAGCAAACAACTTGGCTTACAACCGGAAGTATTCGAAAAATGGGATGTTCATATGCACATTCCGGAAGGGGCTATCCCCAAAGATGGACCTTCGGCCGGCATTACAATGGCAACTGCACTTGCTTCAGCATTCACTCAGCGCAAGGTGAAAAAAGGATTAGCCATGACCGGCGAGATCACCCTGCGTGGCAGAGTAATGCCTGTTGGGGGAATTAAAGAGAAAATTCTTGCTGCAAAACGGGCAGGAATTAAGGAGATAATCCTATCCAAAGAGAACAAAAAGGATATTGAAGAGATCAAAGAGATTTATGTCAGGGGGCTGACCTTTCATTATGTGGTCAATGTGGATGAAGTTTTTGAGATAGCCATTTTGAAAGAGCAAATCAAGAATCCACTGATTATCGCATAAAATTCCTTAATTACCATAAATTAAAAGCCGTTACAATAACCTGTAGCGGCTTTTTTATATCCTTACTTTTTCAATTAAAACTACTGCCTGAGCTGAAATCCCCTCTTCTCGTCCTTCAAAACCAAGCTTTTCGGTAGTGGTTGCCTTAATATTGATCAACTCAACATCTACGTTTAATACTCCGGCAATAGCCGCTTCCATAAGGGAAATATAATCTTTCAGTCTTGGTCTTTGTGCCGCAATTGTGGCATCCAGATTAACAAGCCCGTATCCCTTCTCTTTCAAAAGATTGTATGTCTGAGCCAGCAATAACTTGCTGTCAATATTTTTAAATTCGGCCGAAGTGTCAGGGAAATGAAACCCAATATCCCGAAGTTTTGCTGCCCCTAACAGAGCATCACAAATGGCGTGAAGCAATACATCGCCGTCAGAATGGGCAATCAGGCCCATCTCATGAGGTATCAGAATCCCGCCAAGCCAAAGGGTCTCCCCTACTGCCAGCCTGTGAACATCATATCCTAAGCCAATTCTATAGTTCATTGCCATTTATTTAAATAAGAATAGAAACAAAATGCAAAATTCAAAATGCAAATTAAGCAATTTGCATTTTGCTCTATTCATTTTGAATTCTTCAGTATAAATTCTTCATTTTAGATCGATTGTAAAGATAATAATTAGAATACAAGCCCACAAACTAATCGTTTAATGGGTATATATCAGCTGCCCGTTTGCAAAATCGGAAGATCCGTCAACTGCAGTAAGTCGCAGCCGATAATAGTAAATACCGCCCGCCAGACGGTGATTAATAAGCCCCGGACTCCAGCGGATTGGCTGAGTTGTAAATCCCGAAGATCCTGACTCGGTTTTGATCTGATCGACCAGCACCCCCTGTTGGTTGAAAATTTCGATTTCAACACTCATCTTTTCGCTATACCGGTTATAGGTAACCACAAAATCGGCATATTCACTAAACGGATTAGGGAAGGTGGTTACATGCTGAATCACAAGTTCTGAAGAGACAATAAACCTTATTTCAACCCGGCTCGAATTATTTGCAAGATCCCAAACCTTAAAGGTCAAGGTGTGTTCACCATTTGCAAGCTCTGGAAGTTGAAAGAGAACCTTCCCATTTTTATATGAGTCTGGTCCGGAAAGAAAATAATCATTCAGGACCATCAACCCATCCGAATTGTTGTCAATAATCAGCGTAATATCATGGCCAATAGCAGTGCCTGAGGTGTTGATTCCTGATTCATCAGCTAAACTAACCAGCAACAAAGGTGCTTTTGACACCTTGTCCCCACTTTTAAACTTTTCATTATCCAGAAACAGCTTTACATTTGGACCTGTTGTGTCGTTGACAAGTTTTTGAACTGTACCACCCAATTTAAATGAGGTTAAACTTCCATTGGCGTCATTTTCACCATCTTTCGAATAGTTCCTGATCTGCCCATTTCCAATCCGGTAATTTATCTCTTTGGGAACTTCAAATGAAAAAGAGAATTCACCCTGCTTTACAGTGACATTCCCCCTGAAAAGTGGCGAATTCTGAACAGTATAATTAAAAGGGGTCTGCCCATTGTTCCCTAAAGTGGTTGCCACTGACGGTTTATCATATACATTAGGATAAAGTGTCCCGTTGTACCCGCTCAATTTTTCACCACTTGAATTTTGAATTTCGCCCCATACTGAAACAACCGAGAGCGGATTTATTGTGTCTGTAAATTGTTCTGCTGCCTGATTATTAATCTCCCGAATTTTCACTTCGTATTTCGGAAAGTTGATCTGAAGAGCAGGATCACCCAACAACCCAAACTTCGAGGCATTGACCGACCCGCTAATCTCCCTCTTTGCAAGCCTGATTATATCACCCATCCTGAGAAATATCCCCAGTGAATCTTTTTGAAATGCATGCTTGAAAAAACTTTTGTTCATCTCAAAATTTGATGAAGAATAGACGATGCGTGTTGTCGAGAACAGGGCAATGCCTCCCCCTGTCTGGTTGAACAGGACGTGTTCCCCGGCTGACTCTTTATTGGTCAAATCCCAACGGCTAAACTCACAGGTTGCCGTTACGAAAACAGGCAACTTATCAAGATTACTCCAGCTGTCTATATCACTAATTGTCAGCACTTTTTCAGCTGCCCACTCCTCTTCGTTGGCATGTCCGACATAGTTGATCATCAAAGCTCCCTCTTTTATCCGGTCATGAATGGCCTTATTTACTCCTGGATAACTTAATACGGGGGTAGTCGTTTCCTGAAAAGCATCCAGATAAATCTTGTCGGTAGTATATGAAGGATAATTGAGATTTACATAATTTGCGAGCAGTTCAGAATCAGACACATGGATATTATTGTCCTGATCGTCGCCAACAAAACAAATGATATTCCTCCAATCACCTAAAGTTGAAGAAGTTCGATAATGTAGAATTTTATCAACTGCAGCTTTTGCCTGCCTTACATCAGAACATGGAATCCGCCCAACTCCGATGTCTACAACTCCTGTCTGACCGCCTTCATCTTCCCCAAGTAGTCCAAAATAGTCATCCGAAACAAAGGAAGAAACGGGATTGATTGAATTATCAGACTGCCAGGTCGGAATAAAACAAGGATTCAGAGTAGTTACAGGATGCAAATTATCATATGTTCCTTTACCAAACAGCAAAAGATATTTTAATTTGGATTTGCTATTCCCGGAGGGTTGTCGGTATAGAAATCGCACAAAATTTCGGATCGCGGCAGGATCGGCAATTCCTCCCGAAAACTCGTTGTAAATTTGAGCAACATTAACTGTTACCACTTCCATTCCACTTTCCTGGCGGTGATAATCTGCAAGGCGATCAGCCTGGGACCGAAATTCCGGAGTGGTAACAATCAGCATCTCCGGCGCTTGCATACCATGCAGATTTTGATTATCAACAACTTCCAGTTTTTCGACACCAGGAAAATCTGCCAATGGATCAAAGGCAATAAATCGGCGAAGAGAATCGGTGGCAACTTTAAATGAGCAAATTCCGGCGTTTGTAGCAGCCGGCATTTCAATTGGCTGCAATGGAGAGGTGTAATCCCATACTTTAACTCCGTTACCGGAATTACCTATCCGGAATTCAGCTGTATTTCCAACTCCTATGGAACGGCTATCGCAAAACCGGGTCTGCCCGGGTTGCATGTTGAGCATTCGGCGGGTCTGCACCCTGATATAATCGAGCCAGCACAGACCATTATAAGTTGCATTATATTTAAACGAAAAGTTCAGAATATCTCCATTGCTGGTTTCTGAGAAAATATGTTCCTTCAAATCTGCATAATCAGCCTCCGCAAAATTAGAATACGGTGCAAAACTCACCGTCCCGGCAGTCGAATTATTTGCAGTTATCTCCAGGGATGACGGAGTATCACATCGCGCCGCTGCAGCCATTGCTATCCGAAAGGGTTCATTATTCACATGATCAGGGAATTTCAAAGTCCGGGTGAGAGAGATACCAGAGGATAAAAGGGCAGAAAACCATTGGCTTCCAGACTGAATAAGATTAAAGTTATCCTCTTCGAATTGGGCAAAGTCATCGAATTCGGTAACTATCTCCGAAGGATTTTCTATTTCAGAAGGGGCTAAGGGAATATTTCGTTCTGTACCGGAATCTTCAGTAAGGTAAAGTAAAGACTTTCCAAGGGCGAAACTGTTCGTTTCAGGATGAAACAGACCGTTGTTGGGGTCAAATTTCCAGTTTATATTTTCCGGTATATAAATAATTATGCAATCATTCGACAATTTATCCTTTGTTTTCCATACAGAGAATTGAGAAAGGTCATCAGAATGGGGGGAGCTATTCATTTGAGGAAGCGGACCAGGGGGAAACCCAAAAATTTTCAAGTTTTGAGGTGACTGAAAGCCCATCGATTTAAGTGCAGAAAAGGTAATTCTGTGAATACCCGGTTCGTTGGCTACAACCTTAACCCATTTTCCTGAATTAAGCACTGAACCCGCAATTGTCGGAATATTCAATAATCTAGTATTATCTTCTTGATCACCAAGTTCGCCATTCTCTTTATTATCTGACAGTTGTATAGGATAGTCCACAAATTGCCCAGATCCGGAGATATTCCCTCCTGCTGCAATCGAAAACAACGACTCCGAAATGCCGGCTGCGAAAGCATCGGGGCTAAATAGTAGCAGAATAAATAGCAGCCATTGTTTCATTGATAAAAAATCACGTTTGAAATAGTAATCAATATTAGTGTACTTATACGAAAACGCAAATAAAAATCGTGAAGAACACCGAAAAAGTTTGTCAAACAGGTATTTTCAAGGGTCGCAAAAAATATTTATGATTAGTTCGACCCGAATATATATACTCAATTCGATATTTTCCAATATATTTGTAACGTTTTATTGACCGGTCATAAATTCTGGCATAAGCTTGTATTTGCCGGATAAAATGATTTTATTTATACCTATATTTGTTTATTAAAAGTATACTGAATTTAAACGACATCGAAATATGAAGCTTAATATTGTTATTTATCTGGTTTTATGTTTGCTGATTGCAACTGCATGCCCTTTTGATAAAATAGGAAAAGGGAAAAACAAAAGCGTTTCATCGACAACTGGCTGGTCATATAATAATCCCAAGAACGGAGGATTTGAATATCGTTCGGGCTATTCTCAGACTTCCGGTCCGGGATTGGTTTATATTCAGGGTGGGACCTTTACCATGGGGCGAGTACAACAGGACGTAATGTATGAGAACAACAATACTCCCCGAAGAGTTACAGTTGCTTCATTCTACATGGATGAGACTGAAGTTCGCAATGTCGACTGGCGCGAATACCTTTATTGGTTACAAAGGGTTTATCCAAACGATCGCGACGTTTACAAGGCTGCCTTGCCTGACACGCTGGTTTGGCGCAGTGAACTTTCGTATAATGAACCCTATCTTGAAAATTATCTGCGTCATGCAGCCTATTCCGAATATCCTGTCGTCGGGGTGAGTTGGGTACAGGTTGACAAATATTGCAGTTGGAGAACTGACCGGGCAAATGAGCAAATTCTGATAGAAAATCAGAAACTGGAACCCGATCTTGCTCAGACCGGAGATAAGGTTTTCACAACAGATGGATATTTGAATAATGTTTATGATGGCGTTGAAGGGAAAAAGCCACTTAAAAATCTGAGTAAAGATGGTGGTAATCGTCGTGTAAATATGTCGGATGGTTATATTAAACCCCGCTACAGACTACCTACCGAAGCTGAATGGGAATATGCAGCACTTGGACTCTCCGGAAATACCGAGGATGAAGTTGTACTTGAACGGCGTATTTATCCCTGGAATGGAAATCAGATCAGAAACAGCGCAAAAAAACATAAGGGCGAGATGCTTGCCAATAACGTTAGGGGACGCGGTGATTATATGGGAGTTGCAGGATACCTCAATGATGGGTATGAGATTACCGCTCCGGTCCAGGCCTTTCAACCTAATGATTATGGGTTGTACTGCATGGCAGGAAATGTAAACGAGTGGGTTCAGGACGTCTATCGCCCAACATCATTTGCAGTGGTCAATGAATTTCAGCCACTTAGAGGAAATGTTTATACCAATTTCCGCAAAGGTGCTGATGGAAAAATGATTAAGAATAAATATGGTGAACTCGTAAAAGATACAGTGGCCAACTACACTAATTTCAAGGATGGTGACACTCAATCGGGTCTTACGGAGTCTGATGATTGGAAAAATGGCGCTGATGCTACCTCCACCAACACCATGTATGCTGCTGGTGCAGGGAATTACATTTCCCGGATATCTGATCACACCCGTGTTTATAAAGGTGGAAGCTGGAAGGACCGTACCTATTGGTTAAGCCCCGGAGCACGCAGGTATATGGATGAGCGGAAATCAACCAACGATATTGGATTCAGGTGTGCAATGACCCATCTTGGTGATTCAAATACGAAATCAAAATAAAATTTATCAACCGGATATATCTAAAAAACCTCATCTTACAATGGGGTTTTTTAATTTAAAGCAGAGCCATGTCTATCGAAGAAATCTACAAGCTCTTTAAAAAACACCCGAAAATATCGACCGATAGCCGTCATATTGAACAGGGAGCCCTTTTTTTCGCACTTAAGGGGGGAAACTTCAACGGGAATACCTACGCTGAGGCTGCGTTGAAAGATGGCGCTGCCTATTCTGTAATCGACGAAATCGCCTTTCAAAAAAACGACAGGTTTATAATGGTCGAAGATGTCCTTTCAACCTTACAGGAATTATCCCGTTACCACCGGTTGCAATTGGAGATTCCAATTATTGCCATCACCGGAACTAACGGAAAGACCACGACCAAAGAGTTAATAACCGCAGTCCTGAGTAAGAAATTTCGCGTTTCTGCCACAAAAGGAAACCTGAATAATCACATCGGCGTTCCGCTCACCCTTTTATCAATGGATAGCTCGACACAATTTGGCATAGTCGAGATGGGTGCCAATCACCCGGGGGAAATTGCTGCCCTTTGCAATATGGCCCTACCGGATTATGGATTAATCACCAATGTAGGAAAAGCCCATTTGGAAGGATTTGGTTCTTTTGATGGAGTCAAAAAAACTAAAGCGGAACTTTATAACTTTATCGGTAAACGTGGCGGAAAGATTTTCCGTAATACCGTCAACCCAAATCTGACTGAAATGGCTGCGGAGACAGAGACTATTGGTTACAAAACCAGCAGTGAAGGGTTTGGAATCGAGGGAGAGGTCGTAAACAGCTCCCCAATGCTTGTTTTCAAGGCAAAGTTCCCCAAAGGATGGCTATACATCAAAACACATCTGGCCGGAGGATACAACCTTGAAAACGCTATGGCAGCAGTTTGCATCGGAAATCATTTTGGAGTTTCCCCTCTTGAAATCTGCAATGCCCTTGAAAACTACTTCCCGACCAATAACCGCTCCCAGTTTATAACTACAGCTGCCAATCGGATACTTATGGATGCCTACAATGCAAATCCAACGAGTATGGAGGCTGCCCTCGAAAATTTCAGAACTTTTGATGCCCCGTTGAAGGGTGTTATTCTGGGTGATATGTTTGAATTAGGCGAATCCTCTCACGAGGAACATCAGAAAATTGCGGATAAGCTTGCCCGGATGAACCTTTCCATGATTTTGCTTTCTGGAACAGAATTCTCACGTTGCCAGGTGGCCTCAAATATTTTCACGTTTGAAACAAACCAATTACTAATCAGCTATTTGGAAAGCATAAAGCCGACTGGCTACCTGTTCCTTGTGAAAGGTTCAAGGGGTATGAAACTTGAGAATGTGGCGGAAAGATTGTAAATGAAGGAATGAAGAATGAAGGAATGAAGAATGAAGAATGAAGGAATGAAGAATGAAGAATTACTTAGTATTGTCCCGTGAAATGCCACTCCATATTAAAAGATTCTTTGCTACACTTCGCTACGCACAGAATGACATTCTGAGCGAACACCCAAAAATTTGCACACAATGTTAGAATGACAACCATTTAAAAACCATAAATTTCGGAAGATTGCTTCGGCACTCTAAGGATTAATTATTTAAATTGCGAGAGTATTTTGGAGTGCCTCGCAATGACATTTTCGTCATTTTAAGGTTAAAGGATAGGTTTAGAAATTAAAAACGACAGGAAATACCTCATTGAATGATTAAACGCAAAATCCAGAGTTAAATCCGTAACTTTGCCCCCTGTAAGCAATGATTAAAACAATTTTGTGCATAATTTAAAAGAATATATAACCCACAAGGCGTTCAGAGAGATAGGAAATATGTCTGACAAAATGGGTGTGGAAACCTACGTTGTGGGTGGATTTGTACGGGATATCCTTCTGGGCCGGAAGCGGGATGTTTTTGATGTCGATGTGGTGACCGTTGGAAGTGGCATTGAGCTGGCGACAAATGTAGCAGCATCGCTGCGACCTGGGATGAAAGTGAGCGTTTTTCACAATTTCGGTACCGCAATGTTCCGGTTTGACGATATCGATTTTGAGTTCGTGGGAGCACGGCGGGAATCATACCGGTCAGAAAGCCGCAAACCAATCGTCGAAGACGGGACGCTTGAAGACGATCAGAAACGACGTGATTTTACGATCAATGCGTTGGCTATCTGTTTAAACAGCGATCGTTTTGGCGAATTACTCGACCCCTTCAACGGAGTTCAGGACCTGGAGAACAAGATTCTCAGGACACCCCTTGCCCCCGAAATTACCTTCTCCGACGATCCGTTGCGCATGATGCGCGCCATCCGCTTCGCATCTCAACTTGATTTCACCATTGAAGAAAAGACACTCGAGGCAATAGAGACGCAGTGCAAACGGATTGAGATAGTTTCAAAAGAGCGTATCTCGGACGAAATCAACAAAATAATGCTATCCGCCAAGCCATCCGTTGGTTTTAAACTGCTTGAAAAAACAGGATTGCTCTCAATTATTTTGCCGGAGGTCCAAAAACTTAAAGGTCGCGAAACCGTAAATGGCATTGGTCACAAGGATAATTTTTACCATACACTTGAAGTTTTAGACCGGATTTGCAAAAATACCGATAACCTTTGGCTGCGGTGGTCGGCTTTACTGCACGATATCGCCAAGCCGGTAACCAAGCGGTTCGACCCTCGCCTGGGGTGGACTTTCCACGCCCATAACTTTGTGGGGGAGAAAATGGTCCCGCGAATGTTTGACCGGCTGAAGCTCCCCCTGAATGAAAAGTGTAAATATGTTCAGAAAATGGTCTCCCTGCACATGCGCCCTATCGTCCTGTCTGAGGAAGAGGTTACAGACTCTGCCGTGCGACGCCTCTTATTCGATGCCGGTGATGACATCGACGATCTGATGACCCTGTGTGAAGCAGATATTACCTCCAAAAATCCTGAGAAAGTCATTAAATACCTGGCTAACTTCCAATTAGTCCGCGATAAATTGAAAGATATCGAGGAGCGTGATGCGCTTCGGAACTTTCAACCACCTGTCTCCGGAGAGCTGATTATGGAGATATTCAGATTAGGACCATGCCGTGAGGTCGGAATGATCAAGTCGGCCATAAAGGAGGCCATTCTTGAAGGGGAGATCCACAATAATTACGAGGAAGCGTACCAATTTATGGTTGCAAAGGGGATCGAGCTTGGGTTGGAGGTAAAAGGGAGTTAAAGGTATATTTTACAAACCTTAGGTTGATAGAAAAACGATTTTATTTCACGCTTATAACTTCGTGTGTATTACAAGCTGTTATTGGCGTTGTGTTCAAAAGGTCGGATCCGTTCCGTCCGAATTTGGGTTCGTACAACTGGGTTGTTTCGATCCCGGACGGTCTCCTCTAAACACCTTTCTACCCTGGGTGATCCGTCAAAAAACGGATCACCCAGGGTTATTTACGTTTAGCCTCTTCAGGGCTGTGATCTATTGCGAATATAGCTCTCCAGGAAAGATAAACCTAAAACATTTTTCCACAGCCTCATCGATATTCAGATCTTTAGTATTCAGGATATGATGTTCACCAACAGGTTCCTCGAAAGGCGACCCAACCCCCGTAAAGTCGCTGATCACGCCGGTTTGTGCCTGCCGGTAATGCCCTTTAGTATCCCTGCGCTTACACTCTTCGAGTGAAGTATTGATAAATATCAGATCATTTGGGACATCGAAAAGAATCTCGTTGATAAGATCCCTTAACTTGTTGGTTGGCGTCACGAAAGAGCAAACCACGACAATCCCTTTTTTTGCCAGAACCCTGGCCATTTCAGCCGATCGCCGGATATTTTCATAACGATCTTCGGGTGAAAATCCCAAATCACGGTTGATTGTACCCCTGAGTTCGTCCCCATCAAGTGTGATTACCGGATAATTTAACCCTTTAAGAAACGCTGAAAGACGACTTCCGATCGTTGTTTTTCCGGCACACGGCCTTCCAAAGAGCCAGACTACCCTTCCGTGATTAGAAATAGTTGAATTATCGATCATCCCGTTTATACTGAAATTATACGACTTTTGATCGCTGCAATTAATTTATCCTGGGGCTCACGAAGCTTCACCCCTTCCGGATCGGCAAACATGCCGGATTGTTCCTTAAGTATTTTATTCTCCTCATTATACCTTTGGATATCCTCTTTGCTTATGACAAAATCCTTTGAAAGATCAGGATATTCAAGCTCATAACCGAGCCTTTCCAATGTATCTCCGGCAACTGACTCGAAGATGATGATCTCCTCTTTTGTCAACTCTTTAAGATATTTTTTTGAATTATTCCCAAAGATTGGTTTGGCTACATTCTCCCACATCTTTCCGGCAGAAGAGGTATTTTTTGACTCGTCAGATTTATAATAATCGAAAATTGCCGGATCATACGAAAGCTGAAGGAAATTACTTAGCCTGGCCATCTCCTGCTCCGGATTACTGACCAACGATTCATAGCTAATCTGAAAAAATCGTTTTGATTCAATTTTTTCGCTGAGTTGAAGTGAATCCAGCTGATCTTTTCTCCATTGTTGTGCGATATGGTAAACATGTTTTTCACCGACTATGGCCTTTTTAAATGAGCAGGCCACATCCCTTCCGTCACGGTAGAGATAGATATAAAGCGGCGATAACCCCTGCTCTTCCATTTGGCCGGCAAATGCAACATTGGCCATGCTCTTGCAAATCCACATTGAAGCATTATTACAGCGTGCCATCTGATCGTAAACAGCCCTGAAAATCTGAATCAAATTATTTGATTTACAATTCCTTGCGATTTCATCCCGGTTCAGGACAATATTCTTCCATGGAACAGGATTGCACTCAACCAAAAGAGATACGTCATTTGTAAGTTTGGCCATATTTTCAGCAACCAAAAGATCTCCATAAGCAGGAAGCAACGGATAAAAGCGTTGGAGGATATGTGGCGGATGGGGCGCTACAATCTCAGTATATTGATTCAGCAACAGCCTTAACAGGTTAGAACCTGAACGCTGGGTGCCTATCATTTGTATTGGTTGAATCGAATTCATTAAATTAGTAATTATCATTTTTCACAAGCCACATCAGCTTCTGTTTTGGTTTGCTAAAATAGTATGATTCCTGCAACTCCCGACAATGGAATCAAATAGACCACATTGACTCTGAACTTTACAAGCAAGGTGAAAACGATGACAAAAATCGCGGCTGATGGCCAGGCCATCACTGCCCCTTTCCCAATTGTAAAAGCTGAGGAAATAATCATTCCAATGATAGCTGGCCGTAACCCTCTGAAAATCGCATTAATCACGTTTGATTTTTTTATCCGATCCAGAAATCCCGAAAAAATGATCATTACAATTCCAGGTGGAAAAAATATCGCAACCGTAGCCACGCAAGCCCCTAAGATTCCTGCAACGTGGTATCCGATAAAAGTGGCGCTGATCAGAATAGGGCCCGGAGTGATCTGTCCCATCGCAATGGCATCTGAAAATTCATTGATGGTAAGCCAGTGAAAACCGTTTACTATAACTTGCTGTATAGCAGGAATAATAACATATCCGCCACCAAACAGAGTCACACTCATCCCAGAGAAGGTGAGGAAAATTGTCTGAAGAATTTTATACCCCCCAGCACTCCCTGGATCAAAAAAAATTGTCATAGTCCACAATCCCAAAACCAATAGTGCAAAAATGGCTATAAACAATGCTAACCGCTTAAAATCTAAAAAGAGAGGCTCTGTTTGATGATTATTATTCTCCTGAACCGGTCGATTATAAAGGAAATAGCCTGTCAGACTGCCGATAAAAATCACAATCAGCGTTCCGTAAAAAGCGTGAATAAATATCAGCATAAACCCAGCCAAAATGCAAATAATAACTTGTTTGTAATCCTTAACCTGTTTTTGAGCCATCGTAACGCCCGCACTTAACACGACTGCTGTTATAGCGGGAAGAATGCCAAGAAAGAACTTATTAAAAACAGGTAATTCTCCGTATGAGGTATAGAAAAAGGCCAAAATCAGTATGAGAATAAAGGAGGGTAGCAAAATTCCAATCATGCTGACAAACGCCCCCTTTAGCCCCCTAAGCTGATAACCGATATAGGTTACAACATTAAAGGCCACCGGTCCCGGTAAAACAGAAGCCAGCGAGACACCGTCAAGAATCATCTCCTCCCGGATAATTTTATCCTTATCAACAAGCTGCTTTTGAACAACAGCTATCAAGGCCATAAATCCACCCCATGAGATTGAACCGATCTTTAAAAAGGTTAAAAAGAGATAGGTCAGTGATATTTTTCTGCTGGTTTCCATAAGATTAGAGCGTAGATTTGCCTACTCTTTTTTGAGTACCAGCTGTCTGTATTTTTGAGTGTTCCATTTATCAATAAGCTCTTTGAAATCAGGGTACTCCCCTTTCGTGACTGAAGGATTTAGAATCTCAATTTTTCGGGACACCTCAACATCATTTCCAGTCTGGATTAAGGAAACAAAAACATTCCCAATTCCGGGTTTCAGCACTTCAAATTTCACCGGGTTCAGCAGGTGATAACCAACCGGAAAACGGTAAAAAACATGGTACGATTCACTGATGGCCATTCCCAGATTCAGCTGTGTCTGACGGGCAAAAGGGAGTGGAGTCAGATGCATTCCCAAAATCCCCGATTTAGATTCTTTCAAATCTATAAATCTTAAATCTCCGCGATCAATCACCAGATCATTTGTATTAACTGTAAACTGCATTTCTGACTGCCCTGCACTCACCTTACCTGCGGTCCCGGGAAAGTCATATACTGATTGGGGATAATTCGCCGGATTTCTGATTAAATCAAAATAAGGATTAAACCCATTTGAGAATAGTCCGGTTAATTCCCCCTGTATTGTACCTTTTCCATCGACCGTCAGTTTACCTTCGATATGCAGACCACCTGTCGGCTTGGAAATGACTAAATCTTTCTTCGTTGGATCAAAAGGGATGATCACTGAATGACCCCGCGTAACATCGAAATTACCAGAATTCAGTTTATCGGCCGACAAGAAAAACGGTTCTCCGTTTTCGGCAGTGACAATTACAATAGGTTCAGCCACAAGCAAAAAGGTCATCGCAGGGTCGACACACCAATCCGGAACAGTAACTCCTGATTCTGCCGGAATACCCGCTTCCAGCAATATTGAAGTAAGCAAAGCGCTCTTTTCAAGCGGTGTTCCTGAATTACCCTTCCAAACCTCCTCAGGGCACCTGATCTGCCAGGCCACCAACGAGGCTGGAATATGAATAGATTTTAACTCATTCACCACAATTTCCTGGATTTTCAATGCCCGCTCGGCAATACCTTTTTTCCCTTTTATTGCATTATCGATATACATTTTAATTTCATCGCCTATCGAACTATTTAGTGCGGTATTTTTTGTCAGCAAATCCATTGCGACAATACGGTTATCCTGGGTTGAAAAAAGCAGTGTAGGTACATCTTCACAAACCGATGCACTCCGGATCTCCTTAACTCGTTGGGGAATATCGTTAAATGTCCACGAATAGGTATCAAACTCCTGACTTTTTTCGATCGTTGGATCTCCTTTTGTATTAAGAAGTTTATAATGAAGCGATTTCCCTGCCGGAACTTTAATTACGATTGCCAGTTTTTCGATCGGACATTCTGTCTGAAGCTCCTCAATCCCCATCAAAAAAGGAATTTTCCCTGCCTCTGTTGTAATGTCATAGGAACAATTCGTCACTGCATTGCGTTCAATACCAGTGTGTGAGACGACCATCTCCCGAAGGTGACTAAAGGCTTTCGAGTCAAGACAAAATGCAGGCAGGATGTCATTAAACCCATTTTCAGGAGTTTTTATAAGCTTATTCTGCGGGTTTACTGTATAAGCCTCCTTAATCACAAGCTTCTGAAAGGCAGGATTATAATTAATCCTGGTTTCTCCATAGAGACTTTGGAAGGAGCGATAGGTAAGCAGTTTTTGCCGTTTTTCAACGGAATTAACAATGCTTCCATCTTTATTCAGAACAAAAGTTTTGGTCAGGTTTAAATATACAGCATCTGCATCAGGATATTTTTTTTCTACCTTCCGGTTACATGAAAGCAAAATCAGGAGGGCTGACATCCAAAAATATAGTGTATTTTTCATACCTTAAGCTTTAAAAAGTTAGGACAACAGGGTTTTCTGCAATTGCTTTTTGCATTTTTACAGCACTTCGGTAGGATGGCCAGTCTTCGGGGGAGTAGATCCGCTTGTTGAATTCACCCCGTTCATTCAGCAGAAGCTCATTTCCTGTGAAGGAGTAAGAGGCTTCAAATGTGGCCCCTGATCCCTCAACCTTACTGATAGTTGGTGTCCAGGATAATTTATATCCGGCAGGAAGTGTCGTCCGATCCAATATCTCAATGCTTCTCGAACATGCATCGCGAAATGAGAAGAGTTTTGTTTCGGCCTTCACATCGGTCATCAGATGCCTCATAGCTCCAGAAAAGATACCTGATGCTGCTAATGGAGTATAGATTAAGGCATGGTCGCTGACTACTGCATAATCAGGAATTACAAAGAAAATCTTCAAGTCAATGGGACCAGCCATGTAATTGTAAGGATCGTCACCATAACTGCTTTTCACTATCTTAGCCTGGGGAGTAATTTTCAACAATTCATTTTCCAGGTTATTCTTCCACAACGCCTTATAAGAACCGGTGAACATCCGGCGAAGACTTGCATCCGATTGTCCTTCGGCAGTTACTGAAATTTCACCAGTCAGTGTTCCCTCCTTATTGAGCACCGAAGTTGCACTGATTTTTACAAAGTGGTTCTTTGGTGATGAAACAGGTGTTTCCAATAAATCTGATCCGGAGGGAATACCGGGAAGGTAGTTTTGCTGTTGCTCGGCGCTTGACCATAATTCGCGGACAAAGGGAACCCAGGTGGGATCAAGCAGATGGAGTTTTCCATCGGCAAGTTTTACGACTACGACCGAATGATTAAACTGGTCGGCAGGAATCCGGTCAATACGCGAACCGGCCATCGTCATTGAGGGATACGCCTCGAATCCCGCTGAACGAAGCATCGTGACCAGCATTCCGGCCTTATCCTTGCAGACGCCACAACGGTCAAGAAAATTCATGCTCCCCCGATGTAATGTAAAGCCTTCACCTTTACCCATCGAAAGACCAAGGTATCTTAATTCATCAGCCACCCAATGGGTAAGCCTGCTCACCGAATCAATTTCTGAAACGGCCCCCTGAAGAATATCCTTTACCTTCTGATCTATTTCAGGCGTCGATTTAAAACTCCCATAATCCTCATTAACCTGGTAAAACCATTTTGATTTTGCCTGCCAGTCGGGAGAAGTAGAAATCAACAATTTGGGTGCGACATCAGAGAGTGCTACCATACCGGGTTCAGGGGTGATGGGCGTTATGTTTGAAAGTGAAAATGTATAAACTGTATTTTCAGCTCCTTTTACAGTCGACACATTCAGTTTGCCATTATATACCTGGTAATTAACAGCTTTTGAATTGGGTATTGAAACCTGGTAAACCTTTAACAGTTCAGGCGAATCGGACCAAAAAGGGACAATGTCGTAGAAATGGCCCTTCATTGGCGGAATATACCGTTCATCATCGCTCTGCTGATCAAGCAACGCATAGGTAAATCCTTTTTTACTTACAAAAACTTCAAAAGCATCGCCCTGTTCAAGCCTGCCAAGTTCGGTCATTTTTTGCCTTGCACCCCATAGGATAGTACCTGCCGGAGCAGGGTAATCGGTTTCATCCCTGAGTGTCAGCTCCTTCTCTTGCCCGTTTTTATAATAGATAATAACCTTTTTAATTTCAACAAACGCCGAGAGCGGATCATAATCATATTTAAAAACATTAAAATGCTTTCCTCCCGCCGGAGTAAGAATTTTGATCAGCTGGTGTTCCTCGTAATAACTCAGACCACTCTCCTCCATTTTCACCTTTGTACTGTCAAAAATGGCAATATAGTCGGCTTTTGCAAAATTGGAAGATGACCCAGCTTTCGAAATAATGCTGCGGACCGGGCCGGAAAAGGCAATCGGAACTATTCCAAAAGCCAGTACCATCAGGAACAGGAATCTTTTCATGATTCAAAATTTAGGATTACAAAACAGGTTACAACTTAGACTAAATTGAATATCAAATAATAAGCCGTTAAAATTGAGAATTCAATTCCTGATTTACGAACCGGCTTTTGATCTGCCAAGATAATTATTTAATAATTAAAAGGTATCCTTTCCCTCCTGGTATTGTAATCGGCTGATTCAGATCCATATCGATACCAGGCTGAAAATTATCAACAGGCAATCCTTTGGCAACCAACGACTTTGGCGTGAAGCCCAGTTTCCCGAAGTCAATATCCAGCTTTACTGCCGAATCGGTTGGATCCCAGTTGGCTACGGCTATTAAAACCTCATCTTTTTTCAGATAGACAGTAGCTTTAACCTTCGCATTATTACTTGTTATTGGGGAGGAGCTGTCCCAGAATCCGATCATTTCAGCCTCCTGAATTCCAAACTGGTCCCAGAATTTCCAAAGGGAGGCAGGATTACCCGACCATGGTGCACGCGCTGTCATCCCGAATAGCATCCCTCTCCATGGGTTTCCCCCTTTTTCAAGCATCTCACCCATCAAGCCAAAAGGAATTCCCGACGTTTCGATGAGCCAGAAATCAGGGGGGAAATCATAATTAAAATATTCCCCGAACCAAAGGCGGTCGATATACGGAAAATGTTCGAGGTAGAGATTGGCACTGTTTGCAAAACCATCCCGCGGATTAAACTGGTTGGCCGAATGAACATCAATTAATGCACCCGGATTGCTTTTGGTAAGTATTTTACGAACCCGTTTCATAGTGGTTCTGTCAAAGGCAATGTCATCAATATAGATGCCGTCAATCCCGATATTTTTCACCAGCCAGTTCATCCCTTCAACATAATAATTATGCCACCGCGAAATTCCTGAGGTTATAATCGCCGCATCCTTAAGATCAGGGACAAACCATGCTGCAATGTAATTTGAATCGAGGTGCTCCTGCAACCACGAGAAACCGCCACCCTTCCCATGAGAAAGAACCTCATCACCAAGGCTTCGTAGCATAAATACCTCAGGTGACTTATTGGATAGCTCCCTAACGGTATAGTAGATTTTAACTTTCAACCCTTCAGCATGTGCCGAGTCGATGTAGCTTTTCATCTTTTGGGGACGCAGGAACGGGTAATTGATGTATGGATTTATTGCATTGGCATGATGGATATTAATCGTATTTGATCCGTAGGTTTTTATTGTATCGATTGGTTTGTAGCTGTGGAAATAACGGTCGTGCCACTGTTTCGAAGTATTGATCGGTCGGAAAGGGGTAATAAGCAGGTTAAAATAGAAATGAAGCTGCTCCCCTTTTTTGATTGTCCGTTCACCTGAATAGGAAGAGAGAAGAACTGCATTGGAGCCATGAGAAGTGATATCAATACCGCCATTTTTATTGTTATACCATGAATCCGGCATATAAAGCGGTTTGGAGAGATAGAAATTGGTATTCAGCGGACGCGAATAATGGTTGTCGCGCAGGCGCACCTGAAGCCCTGCGTTCACATCTCCGATCCAGGGGCCATCCTGGTTATTCTCAACTTTCCATTTCCATTTGAGTTCGTCGGGGCGAAATCCACCTTTTTGTCCAAGACCCATCATATATTTGGTCGCCTCGGGTTTTAACGGAACTTCGAGCCGGATATCACTAACTTTCATATCTTCCTTTGCCGTCAGAATAAACTGATAATCAATATTCCCGTCAAATTCCATCTGAGCTTTCCCGTTTAGTTTTAGCCCTGAAGTTTCATTTTCAATATCCCAGGCAACTGCCCCGTCCGTTTTTTTTGTGAAATGGTATAAGGGTTTACTCCAAACCGAAGGCTTTTTATCCTGTTCTACAATAAAATTAAGTGGTGAAGCCAGAAGCTCACGCCCCACAGGAATCAATTTAGTGACACTCTCCGAGAAACGAGAGGTAATACTTTCCGGCAGACCGAAGTTGTTCAGGGTGACCTCACGGCCTAAACACCCAATCGTATTTCCTTTAACTACCAAAGGCGAATAGGGAGCCACCGTTTCGTCATTATTCTCAAGGGTTGAGTTTAACCAGCGAAGCCTCGACATTTTGGCAGGTTCGTTATCCCCTGAAGCGATGATCTTTTCAGCTTCTATCTCAATTTTAAGGGGAATTACTTTAGCCGACAGATTTTTTGGCATAAGTTTTACCTCTCCTGTGTAGGTTCCCGCCTCAATATTCTCCGGTACCTGGAAGCCCACCCAAAGGGGTTGGACCTTTCCCTTTTCCACAGGACATTTTCGGATAAAGGGTTTCCCCTCCCAGTCGACTCCCCCAAGATTAAAACAGGTAAATGTCTCAGAGCCAATCTTTCCCTTACCTGTATTTTTCAAGGATGAAAAGACTATCTTAACATCTTCAATATCTGTCTTTACCGGATAAACGCCTATCTGAAAAGTGAAATATTCCCCTTTTTTTGCCTTCCCGGAGAATCCTTTACCGGCACCGTCGCCAATCCATTTAGCAGGTAAATCGGTCGTCATCCGGATCGGATTTTCCCTGCATTCGATAAAAGTAAGGTATGAATCATTCGGATTTTTCTTCAACAGACTATTCACTTCGCTTTTGGTAGCGATCACCTCCATTGGATAAAATGAATTGAAGTCGTCAATGGATTGAAACTGAACCAGTGAAGCCCGGGGTATGGTTTTCAGCATTTTTTTTGCACCTTCAGCAAGGGTAAGCCATTCTGCTGAGGCGGTCTGAGAAAATTTGGGATACTTGATTTTCGGGTAGTTCGATTTCCCGTCAGCTTTATATTTCAGATAATAAATAAAGTATTGACCAGGTGCAGCAGGCTGGAAGAGTACATCCCCATATTCCCGGTTAACGGTCAACGGAAGAATATTTTGCACGAGTTTCCCCGTTGAAGCCTCAACAATGAAGATACTTTTCAATTCGGGATGAACATCACGCCGGCGCCAGGGGATGTGCGCAAAGACAACATCTGACTTTTTTTCCACATTCATAACAACCCGATGGTTACCCAAAGAATCGGGATTCCAGATTCCTGTGCCATAAAGTGAAGCACCAGGATTTGCAGTCTGGCCTTGCACATGATCGATGGCACCAAGACTAATCAGCAACATAAAAATCAACAATAATGCTTTCATGATATTTTAATTAGGTTTTCATTGCAAAGTCACCAAACGACATAGAAAAAAACCTTGCGTCTTTGCGGCTTTGCGTGAGTTTTTTTTATTCTTAAACATCCGAATACCCTGCGTAAAAATCGTTAGTTACTCCCTTTTAAAATATTTCCCCCAAAACTCTTCAGGAACATATTCTGAACGATAGGGAACGTATGAGGCATGTAACTCCCACAATATCTTTCCGGTAATTGTAGTTACCATAACAGTGCCGGTCTTTGCACTGGTTTGCAATAAATTACCGTTGGGTAAAAGATATGAGCTGCCCATGCGGGAGGTATATTTTGATTTGGGAAGAGGTGCGTTTATTTTAGTGGTTGCAGTCATTGTCAGGGTATCCAGCACAAAAGAGAGTCCGCGTGATTCCTTTCGGAGAAGGGAATTATCGAAAAGCATCAGCTCCCCCCTGGAATTTAAATTTATAGAGTGTTGAAATGAAAACCAGGATGTAGTATCCATTTTGAAATCACCATTTTTACCAAATTTCCACATGATTTTCCCACTTTTGGAATTGATTTTCCAGATTTGATCCTCAACAGCGACTGAAACAAGGTAATTGCTGTCGGTATCAAAGATCAGGGAATTCATATGGAACCTGTCGTAAGCAAATCGTTTGATGAAGGGATCCTTTTGGATATCCCAGTGGTCCCAGACGTTCCATTTATGTATTTCGTGTCCTGCTGTATCGAGGACCAGAATCCCGTCGCCACCCAGGGTATCGACACCTGTGCCACCCAATTGGGACATATCGACAATCTTCTTTGGCCTGTACAGAGTATGAATGTATCCTTTCTTATCTTTTAATAAATCATGATGAAGAATCCTGTTCTCACTGTTTTCCTGTTTGTCCAGGTCTATTCTCCACAGTACTTTCCCGGTTAGATCGATTTCTGCAATTGCTGTCCCTCCTGCGAAGCCCAAACTTCCACGTCGCATGGGCACATGAAGTTCGTTGAGTATCTCCACCTGACTTTTGGGTGTATCGTCAATGGCATCAATTTTGAGAGGACGTAGCATGGCAAGAATAGTTCCCTGTGGGGTGAAGGTTGCTGCTCTTACTCCAATGTCATTAACCTGCCAGTACCACCTGATCTGCCCCATACCATCCACCATCGCAATATAGCCAGGGACCCTGCCATAACAAACCATCGCCAAACCATTTCCAAGGGCAGTAGAGTCATGTGGCTGCTCTTGATTGATCCACTTTATGTTTAACCACGGGGATTGTTTGGGGGTATGAAATGACAAAATCTTTGAGCTTTGCCCCATAAAACGATCCATTACAATCTGATATTCGTAGGTTGTATCAGTCTTAAGAAGCAAAAGATGAGCCAAATGTTTAATCTTTACACTGGTATCGGTAGTTCTGAATTTCTCTGAAGAACCCTTTATCCAGTAACTCACATAGAGGGCCGAGGATCTGTTCAGTTCTATACTGATATCTTCCTGAAAAGCATGATTGTCCGGGGAGGTTAGAATAACGCTTTGAATCTGAATATCCTGAAGATAATGGCTGATAATAGCAGCTGACAAAAAGATGATTATTAAAATGCCTGACAGGATCGCTAATTTTTTCTTCATAGTTCAATTCCCTGGTTATTGAATAACAACTTCGGATAGTTCCGATTTTAAAAAACTGCCGGATACCAGATGCTTGTACCCGACAGTTTTTCGTATTTATTAAGAATCAATTCCGGTATTAATCCGAAAACCTTTCGAATTAACCTTATGGCAACCTGTTGATATTTTCAGCAGCCATATTTGTATTTAGCTGCGAGTCGACCAGAGGATAGGGTAGTAACTTCATATTAGGTTTCACAATAGGACTTAACCCTCTGGATGTGAGGTATGCATTACAGGTAGCCTCGTACTTGCCAAAGCGGATTAAATCTGGACGTCGTTTGTATTCAAATACCAGTTCAAAGCCTCTTTCATCCAGAATTCTCTGGGCCATTTCATCCTTACTTGCCGGGATCGGGAAACCAGATCCTGACCCATAAGTAGGAGCACCTGCCCTGGCCCTGATTGAATTCAGGTAAGGCAACGCTGCCGAAGGACCGGATAATTCATTTTCGATCTCTGCCTTGTTTAAAATAACATCCTCAATCCTGAAAACAGAGATCGTTCTTGAATCGTAATATGCATCGGATACCATTTCGTAGGAATACTTTTTTGTTGCCACATTGACAAGCAATTTTGTAGTATCATTGGGTGGTACTTTTTGTCCGGCCGCAGGCATCATGTAATAAAACCCGTAGGGTGTGGAGCCGTCCCTTGGACTATAACCTGCGTAATCAAACCAAAAGAATTGTTTCCTAGGGTCAGCATCGTTATAACTTCTCCAAAATTGCAATGAAACTGCATAATACTGCCATCTGTTAGGAACTGTAGGATTATCTGCCGGTCCAAAATGGTTTGTAATTTCACCCCCATTCATGGAGGATTCATGTAGAATACAGAATATAAATCCTTTATCAAACTTATTATTTTCTGACCAAACGTTCTTGAAATCGGGATTAAGAGCATAAACACCACTAGACTGGAGTGCAAGCACCTGATCGATATAGATTTTAGCATTTGCATAGTCATGTGCCCTCAGGTAATCCTGTCCGAGCAGTGTAAGGGCGGCTCCCTTGGTTGCTCTGCACAATCCGTCAGCGGCGCTCCAGGTCTCGGGAAGGTTGGCAGCAGCAAATTTACAATCCTCAGCGATAACCTTATCCACATCTGCAACAGGAGATAATGGCATATTCATAGTCTTTGTAGGCGAAAGCACCTCTGTAATTAATGGGACTGGCCCCCAGGCATCAGTTAGGTCTCTGTATGCCAGCGCTCTAAGGAAGCGTGCCTGACCAATAATCTGGTTCTTCTTGGTATCGGCCATTGGTACGGCACCTATTTTTGACAACAACATATTGGCATTACTGATTGTCTCGTACATAAATTGCCAGTTGTACCTGATATAACGGTTATTGGCATCGTATGTGAAATTAGACATCTTTGTTGGGTCTCCGGCTGCTGTAGAGAATCCCATATCGGTTGTGTAATCGGTAGTCATGACCAAATATCCATTGTAATACATCCATCCGTCTCCAGGGTATGGCGCAATATCAGAATATACACCCACCAGTGCCGCATCAATATCACTCTCTGTGGAATAGGCGTTACCGGTGGTCAGGTTACTGTAAAACTTCGGGTCTAATTTTGTGCATCCAACCAGAAGGGGCAGTGCAAGTATTAAATATAGGTATTTCATATCGTATATCTTTTAAAGTTAACAATTAATCAGGCTTTTAGAATGTAACATTTACACCTATTGAATAAGATTTTAAACTTGGATAAGAGTTAAAATCCAATCCTGCTCCGGCGTTTGCTGTTTGGCCTGATCCCCCTGTTTCATACCCTTTGGTGTCCACCTCTGGATTCCACCCCGAGTATCCTGTTATTGTGAACAGATTTTCAGCCACGACATAGAATCTGCAACTCTTTAGAAATTTGATCTTTTGTGGCAAAGTATAACCAAAGGTCAGATTTTTCAGTCTTAAGAAAGAGGCATCTTCAATGAAATGACTGTTAATGTAACCACCATATTTGGAGTAATAAAATCCGTTTCGCGGGATATCCGTATTCTGGTTTGTAGGTGTCCAGCGATTAAGAGCATCAGTTGTATGTGCCCATTCGAGGTTCATCCGGGTCATATTCAACAAATGATTCCCATACGATCCGTAAATGAAAATTGAAAGGTCAAAATTCTTGTACGAAAACGTGTTCGTCAATCCATAGATGAATTTAGGTGTGGCCGAGGCCAGAATTGTTCGGTCATCAGATGTGATCTTTCCATCAGGCACGCCGTTAGGTCCTGAAATATCTTTGAATTTAGGATCACCGGCCACAGAACTTGGTTGAGGGGCATACGTTTCGCCCTGTTTCAAAACGCCATCATATACATAACCATAGAGTGATCCAAGTGGTTGGCCTACCCGGATGACGGCAAAGTCCTCTTCAGAAACATTCCCCATTGGCTTGGATGATCCGATACGGATATCTCCGCCACCGCCCAGATCAAGCACCTTATTACGGTTAACCGCGAAGTTCAGGCGGGTTTCCCACTTGAGGTTACCCGTTGTGAGGTTATTGGACAGCAACTCAATTTCAAAACCTTTGTTTTGGATTGAACCAACATTACTTTGACCGCTGGTGAATCCTGAATAGAGGGGTAAGGATTTATTGATCAGTAAATCAGTAGTTTTTTTGTAATAAAGGTCAATTGTTGCTGAAAGTCGTCCTTTGAGAAATCCCATATCCAATCCTGTATTGTATTGTGATGTAGTTTCCCATTTAAGGCCAGGATTTTCAGGTGTTCCGGCACTCATTTGAGTTCCTGAAACGTTATTGGTCCCATCAAGAGTTATATGCGTATTGGACATCAAAGCAAACCTGGCATAATCACCAATCTGGTCATTCCCGGTCTTGCCATATCCCAATCGGTATTTTAAGTTTGAAAATACGCCAAGATTTTTGATGAACGACTCCTCAGTCATCCTCCATGCCAAAGCGCCGGATGGGAAAGTTCCCCAACGGGTATTTGCTCCAAACCGTGATGAACCATCCTGTCTCATTGTGACTGTTGCCAGATACTTGTCTTTGAAGGAATAATTTGCCCTTCCAAAATAAGAGATAAGGATATTTTCACCGTTGAATGACGCCTTGTTAATTACTGTTGAGGCTGCCCCCATGTTATTGTAAAGGAACGCATCGGTCGAAAATCCTTTTGCCGCCATTGTCTGATAACCAGCTATTGTTTTTTCGTAGGAGTACCCCGCCATAACACTGAGTGAATGTATTTCTGCAATTTTTCTTGAATATTGAACATAGGTATCAAAAAGCTGCTTCGTTGATGTGTTGTTGGTCGTACTCGCATCACCATTATCTATTCCACCCTGATAAGTTGATTTGGGCAGGTAAGTTCCCTGAAAGTTGTGAATAATTTCCACCCCGCCATTTGCTTTCACCATTAATCCTTCAATTGGACGAATCTCAAGATAGGCATTTCCGTTTAATTTATCGCTCACAAGATCATTTGTCCGCTCCAGAAGATTGGCCAGAGGGTTGTCACCTCTTCCACCCGGTGGACGGCCAAATGTCCCATCAGGATTTTTTGGCAATACTGTCGGATCATACGTAAGAATACTCAATAGAATATTTTCATTTAAAATATTCCCGGCATATAACTGGTAATTTGATTTTCCCCTTTGACCACTTACGGTGGCCCCTGCCTTGATATATTCATTGACCTTCTGATCCACATTAATTCTTCCGGAGAATCTCGAATAACTCGTGTTCTTCAAAACGCCTTCCTGATCATAATAGCCCAGACTGGTCAGGACCTGGGTTTTCTCAGATCCGCCTTTAAATTGAATATTATGATCCTGTACACTCCCAATCCGGCTCGTTTCATCCACCCAGTTGGTATTTACATTTGATTGCAGCTGCGATTGGGTATAAACTGCATATTGCTGATTTTGCTGTCCGTCAATTTCCTGAAATAATGAATTGGCTAACGTCATATATTGCTTTCCTGCAAGCATTTTAAAAGGATTTACAACATTCTGAATACCGGTATGTCCGGAATAGAGAATGCTGTTCTCTCCTGATTTACCCCTCTTGGTAGTAATAAGAATAACCCCATTTGCACCACGTGCACCGTATATTGCCGTTGCCGAGGCATCTTTGAGGATCTCCATTGATTCAATATCATTTGGATTGATGTCTTTCCCGCTTGTGGATGGGAAACCATCAACAACATAAAGTGGCTCATTGTTACTGCTAATGGAATTTGACCCGCGTATTCTTACCGAAATACTACCACCTGGAGCGGAAGAGTTTTGAACAACAAGAACACCAGCGGTTCTTCCCTGTAATGCCTGGGCCGCATTACTGACCGTTCCGCCAAGTGAAAGATCTTTACTGGCCACCTTTGCAACAGCGCCCGTCAAATCACTTTTCTTTTGCGTGCCATACCCAATAGCAACCACTTCGTCCAAACCCTGAATTTCTTCCTCCATTATAACGTCCAGTGTCGAAGCGCCTGTATATGTTACATTAACAGTTTTCATCCCGACAAACATAAAAACGAGGGTTTTTGTATCACCTGGGACAGTCCACTTAAAATTCCCATTATTATCCGTAACCGTTCCTGAAGTCGTTCCCTTAGCCAGAATAGCAACCCCAGGTAATGGAACACCTTTGCTGTCTTTGACTGTTCCTGAAATTTCCCTGTTCTGCTCTGCGGCAGTTTCAACCTTAAGCAGTGATGGGGAACCTTTCACTTCATCAGCTAGAATTACGATTTGCCGGTCATAAATTTTATAGGTGTTATTCGTCCCGTCAAAAAGCTGATTCAGAATTGATTCAACAGTCTTATCACTAACATCGATATCAACCTTCCGGGTAATATCCAGCTGCTTCTCATTATAAAGCAAAATAAAACCACTATTCGACTCAATATCATGGAATACCTCCTTAACAGTGGCTCCGTTTAACTTGAGATTAAACTTGGTTTGCTGCGAGTAAGAATTTGCAGTAGCTGTTAACATTGATACCAGAAGAAAAAAGGTTAGCAGTTTCATACGTAACAGGATTTTTGAAATACCTCCCGAAGGGAAGGATCTCCTTTTGCACTTTTTTTTCATACCTTTGATAAGTTTTAATTAAACACTATTAAAATCAATCACTAAAGTCGACAGGTTGGCAGACCTGCCGGCTTTTTTACTATCTCATATATAATTCATTAATTTTTTTATTGATGTAAATTTTATTCCCTTCAACACGAAACTGAATATTGGCAACATCTGATAAAGCGATCATCACCTGTCCAACCGAATCTTTAAGATCCAGTTTACCCGAAATCAGGTCTGCAGTAGAAAAATCGGAGTCAAAAATAAACTGGACATTGTAATATCGCTGCATTTTATTGATAACATCCTTCAGGCTTTGCTGCGAGAATTTAAACCAACCCTCGGTCCAGGCTATGGCAAACTCAACATCAGGTTCATTCTTAACCGTGATGGAACGATCGTCGTGATTATAACTGGCTTTCTGATAGGGCGATAAAATTGTCTCACGCTTCAGCAATCCCAATGCAGATAATTCGCTGACGGAGACTTTCCCTTCAAGCAAAACAGTTTCGGTTGTTTTATCCGAGTTGTAAGCTGAAATATCAAACCTGGTCCCCAGAACTTTAACCGATATTTCGCTCGTATTGACCAGAAAAGGTTTGTCCTTGTTGTGGGCCACCTCAAAATAAGCTTCTCCATCAAGAAATACTTCCCTTTTCCTCGCTGCGAATTTGGTCGGAAAAGCCATCCTGCTCCCTGCGTTCAGCCACACTTTGGTGCCGTCTTCAAGGGTCAACTGCGATTTCTTCCCAAACGGAATAACCACCTCATTCATCTTCGATTCATCCGATGCGATGGTTTGACTTAAATCGATCACCCGTTCATTGTCAATGACAACTTTCTGGTTTGTGCCCATCGAAATTTTCGAATTCTTCTTCTCCAGATCAACAGTTGTTCCGTTTGAAAGTACAAGCCGAGACTGATTTGCACCCCCAGGCCCAGGTATTGATGTATAAATATACGGTTGCTTGTGGCGGTTCAGAGCCCAAAAACCACCAAATCCGAGAAACAACGCAAGAAAAAACAGCGCGGCATAACGCATAGTTTGCCATACCCTGATCCGTCGGGACCGGCTTCTAATTCGATCGTCAAAATTCCCGATGTTCTTCCATATCCTTAGAAAATCGTCTTCAGCAAGATCCTCCGACTTGTCAATCAGCAGCTTAAAGATTTCCCGTGCTTTCTTTACCTTCAGTTTAAATTCAGGGTTTTCAGCCAGATATGCTTCCCATTCATTTTGATTGGTATCATGAATCATCCATGAAATAAATTCACGTTCCTCAAGAAGTTCTTCAAGAGTGAGATTCAAATAATCTTTTCTCAATTTTATGACTTTTTGATGTGTATAATTATAAAAGGGGGATAACCGGATTTTGTGGACTCGGAAATCCAATTATTTTTAAAATTTGTTAAAAAATAAAAAATAGGGAGAGAAAAAAGGGTGGGTGATTACAATTTTCTTGCTTTAGAGTCAGAAAAGCAATTTGCGATCAGTATACAAAAGGCGAAATTAGTTTCCGAAAGATGCTCCCGAAGGGTTTTTAAAGCCCGAAAAACCATTTTGCGGGCCGAATCATACTTCATTGACATAATTTCACAAATCTGGTCATATTCAAAATCGCAGGTGTAGCGGTAATACAGTATTTCACGTTGTTTAAGACTTAGCATGGCAAGCCCTTTTTGAATACAGGCTTCTCTTTCTGTAAGCTCCTCTTTTTTAATCAATTCGTCTTCAATAGAATAGACGATATTCACACGTATCAGCTGAGCCTCCTGTTCAGAATCGTGATGTTTATTCGTTCCATTCAGGCTTTGAATCAGCTTGCGGCGCATAGCCTTAATCAGGTAAAAATAGATATGATCGGTATTCCCTAGGTTAGCCCGGGTTCTGATCAGATCAAAAAAGAGGTCTTGTATGGCATCTTTAATCAATTCATCATCGGAAGTTATCTTTCTTCCATATCTGAACAACAGGTTTGCATACTGATAATAAATATAGGAAAGGGCGTATTGCTCGCCCTTTTTAAAATCGTCCCATAGTTTAGTATCGTTACCGGTATGAACCATCTCGTATCAGATTTGATGTCTTCAAAAGTAATAATTTTAGTAAAAAAGTAATAAATAATATAAACCCCGGCTTTATACGGGGGGAAGCGAGACCTGAAAATAATAATTATTCTTCTACAGAGCATTTTAATTCAAAAACCGGCCGGCTACCAACATTTTCAGGAGCCTCCCTGTTTGGAATAAAAACCTTAATCGTCGAAGTGGTGTCAGCCTGGTGCAAAGCCTCTTCAATCTTTCGGATCCGAATCCGGGTAAAACTCTGCTGGATCGAATCAAGCTTTTGATTTCCTATTAACTGTAAACTTCCCAAAATCAGATTTGCAGTATCCGATTTTAGTTTTTGAGCGATAAAAGCTAAAAACTGGACCTTCTCTTTTTTCGAATCGGCTCCCGTAGCGGCACCAAAAAGCTTACTTGCCTCACTGATAGCAATTTCGCGTTTTTCAAGCTCAATGTCATTATAATAGGCCAGTTCTATTTTCATGTCAGGTTTCTTTTTCTCCAATTCTGTAAAGAGTCTGATACGACGTAAATGACGGTCGGTTAATGTTGAATCGGCATAGTCAAATTCAACACCCTTGATTTCATCGGGATTGACCCCCATAAGTCCCGATAACGCCCTAAATGGAGAAGCAACAATTTTTGTCACAACATTTTTAATAACCAGCCAAATAATCTTTCCAATTTTAGTTTTCGGATCACTTAAATCACCCGTAAGGGGAAGATCAAGTGTTACATCTCCATGTACGTCTTTGAGCAGGTAGAGGGCCAGTTTTAATGGGATATTCATCAGTCCTCCGCTCTTTTTTCCAAGTTTGGCATTGCGGATAATCAGCTTATTTTCACTATTGATCTTTTTGGCAGTGATAACAGTCTTACCCTGGTAATACATATTTCCAAGGATAACCGGGAACCCCACATAATACTTTGAATAAATACTAAGATCAGTCAGCACGAAATTTGTCAAAACATAATTGACTTTCAACTCCAACGGGTCAGAGGGGTTCAATCCCAACTCAATTTTTAATTTACCATGATTATTAAGCCGTGCAGAGGAGTATACATCAATCCATTTTGAGACAGAGGTTACCGAATCGACCTTTAAAGATATCTGATCAATGTGATAATTAAAGGGTTCACCATGCGTATCATCTCGAAAATCAATGAGTCCGTTATCAATATTGAAATGATCAATTTTATAAAAATAGTGGAAAGGCTCCCCGCTGGTGCGACTGTCAACCATCAGTTTTGAAAAATTATTTATTGAATCTTTCATCTCAAAGAAGAGATATGGCTCGGTCAACGCAATCTTTTCAAAGTTAAAGGAGAACATCATCGGATAAGTTGGCTGCATAACAACATGCCCCTTCTTAGCCCCAATAACTTTTGTGCCGGCAGGATCGGTCGCCGAAAAGTTGGCCACTCTCGCATCGCCGCTTAAGAGGATTGAATCAGGTTTACCAATATTTCCGTTTAAATGAAATTCTCCGTCTACAAGCCCCTCCATACTCATCAACCTGAAATAGTTCGTAGTATAGGGCAAAAAAGGAGAAACATCCAATTGATTGACCGAAAAATCAACATTAAAAGATCCCATCAACTGTTTATAATCCCCGGTAGCCTGAAAAAAGCCACCATTCTCAAAATAAAATTTCAAACCTACCTTGCTGATCTCCTCCTGGTTATAACTGATATAAGGGATAGTAAACCCCAGATCTCTCATGATATTGGTATAATTAGCCCCTTTGTCACTAAAGGTAAACACCCCCCGATCAAGGGAAATATTCTGAAGAACATACCTCAAAGGTTTTGAACGCTTCTTATTGGCTTCCGCTTTTGGCTTTGCGTTGAAAAATGCAATGATATCCTCAAAATTAAAGAGAGAATCCCTGCGGATAACCGTGACTTCCGGCTTTACCAGCCGGATTTGCCTGATATTCAATTCAGAAGAGAGCATTCGGATTGGATTTATTTTTACTTTAAGGGTGTCAAATGTAACAAACGATTGGAGCCCATCAGCTTCAAACATCTTAAACCCAATGACCCTTATCGTTGTTGTAAGGTAGTTGATCCTTATCTGATCTACGGCAATCCTGCGCCCGGTATACTCTTTACCATGTTCATTGATGTAATTTTTAGCCAAATGAGGCAATGCAATTAACGCAATAATCATCAGGATAATAAGAGCCGGAACGATATAGAAGGCAGTGAATTTAATAACCCGATTCATGGAAAACACAATTAAAAAATTAGAATTAATAATCACACTATGCATGATGAAGATCTAAAGATATAAAAATTTAGCTTTATTCTTTCGGAGCGATTAACTTTGCCCCTTCAAATTTTGAAACAGAAACACCTGGAATGAAAAACAGATCTAAAAAACAATCTCCGGAAGGGAAACCGGTTAAGCCAAATATATTCGCGGTATTAAAGCCTTATAAGCTGATGATTTTCAGTTTGATTACTTTTGCCTTGCTAAGTAATGCAGTTAACCTGGTAATTCCTAAACTGATCTCTCACGGCATTGATGATTTAGCCAAAGGGACATTCTCTTATCGCACCATCATTCTGGAATTTCTCATAGCGGCAACAATTATTTTTGTGTTTACTTTTCTTCAGGGGATATTGCAAACCTATGCATCTGAGCAGGTGGCCCGCGATTTACGGACCAAATTGGCGAATAAAATCTCACGGCAGAGTTATGCGTTCATTCAGCAGGCTAATCCTTCAAAACTACTGACCAATCTAACCTCCGATATTGATTCGGTGAAACTCTTTGTTTCAATGGCCATTGTCTCCCTTGCCTCATCAATATTTATCATTATCGGGGCAAGCATACTGCTGATATCCATCGACTGGAAACTTGCATTGTCGGTTCTGGTGATTATTCCTATTATTATCGGGGCATTTTTCTTCGTGTTCCGTAAAGTTGGCGTACTATTCAAGAAAAGCCGTGAAGTGATTGACTGGCTCAATAAAATTATCAGCGAAAGCATAATGGGCGCGTCACTTATTCGTGTCTTGAATTCACAAACGCTTGAATACAATAAGTTTCTCAATGCGAACACCACTGCTAAAAACCTGAGTATATCGATATTGAAACTTTTTGCCACCTTAATTCCGATTGTCGTATTCGTATCCAACCTGGCCTCTCTTGTCATCCTTGCACTTGGCGGCCACTATGTTATCACGGGGGCCATGTCGCTCGGTGATTTTGCGGCGTTCAGCTCATACCTGGTAATTCTGATCTTCCCGATTATCATTATCGGGTTCATCAGTAATTTCGTTGTGCAGGCTTCGGTGGCCTATGGTCGTATCTGTTTAGTCCTGGATGCTGTGGAGACTGAAGATACCGGCACCGTGAATACCCCTTTAAAAGGGGCCATTGAGATGCAGAATATCTCCGTGGTGTATGGCGACAAGCAGGCATTAAACAACGTTTCGATGGTTTTACTTCCTGGTACTAAAACGGCTGTAATAGGACCGACTGCTGCGGGAAAAACGCAGTTGTTACATTTACTTACAGGTCTGATTCAACCCACAGGGGGAACTATCCTGTTTGATGGGATTGACATCAATAATTACAATAAGGAAACGTTTCAGCACCAGATTGGATTTGTCTTTCAGGACAGTGTCATGTTTAATATGAGTATTCGGGAGAACATTGCATTCAATGAAAAAGTCACCGATGAATCACTTTTAAAGGCGATAGAGACATCCGAGTTGAATGATTTAATCGACTCGCTGCCGCAAGGGTTAGACACCATGGTAAGCGAGCGGGGTACAAGTCTCTCGGGAGGACAGAAACAACGCATTATGCTGGCCCGGGCGTTGGCCCTGGATCCTAAAATACTGTTACTGGATGATTTTACGGCACGGGTGGACAGCCAGACAGAACAAAAAATTCTCGATAATGTCTCACGCAATTATCCGGGAATCACCTTGCTTTCAGTCACTCAAAAGATTGCCTCAGTAATCAGTTACGGGCAAATAATTTTATTGGAAGAGGGGGAAGTTCTGGCAAGCGGAACCCACGACGAACTGATGGAGACTTCGCCTGAATACGTCCAGATCTTTAATTCTCAACGCAGCACAAACTACTATGAACTATAATCTCAATCTGAAAAAGGGGGCGCAATTCAATGAAAAGGTGAGTACAACCACTACCCTGAAAAGGTTAATGGCCCTGATGGGTGAAGAACGCCAGAACCTGTATATCGCCATGTTTTTTATTTTCATCAATGCAGGCCTAAACCTTGTCGCACCTTATCTCATGGGACATGCCGTTGATAATTTTGTCGTTACTAAACATTACGAGGGGGTAATCAGGTATTCAATTATTCTGCTGGGGGTTTTCTCGCTGGCACTGGTGAGCGGGTACACGCAGACCCAGTTAATGGGTCGTGTAGGTCAGCGGATGTTGTTTAATCTGCGGAACACCATTTTCAATAAACTCCAGGATCTTCCCATCGATTTTTTCAATCAGAATAAAGCTGGTGATCTTATTTCGAGGGTAAACAGCGACACCGACAAAATCAATCTGTTCTTTTCTCAGTCACTCGTGCAGTTTATGAGCAGTATCTTCACCATGGTGGGAGCAGGAGTCTTTTTACTTTCCATCAATCTCAAACTCGGATTGGCGGCATTGGCTCCGGCACTTGTTTTATGGATTTTCACCCGTGCAATTTCACCCTGGGTAAAAAGCACGAACTCAAAAAACATGAGAAGTACAGGCAGCCTGAGTGCCGAGATCCAGGAAAGTCTCAATAACTTCAAGGTGATCGTTGCCTTTAATCGCCGCGATTATTTCCGCAAACGGTTTGACGAGGTCAATACCGAAAACTACCAAACTGCCGTGAAGGCGGGCATCGCCAATAATATGTTCACCCCTGTATATGGTTTTTCCTCGAGCATAGGGCAAATGGTCGTGCTTACATTTGGAATTTACCTGATTGCAGCGGGGGAGTTTTCGATTGGATTATTGATTAGCTTCCTGGCCTACATTGCCCAATTTTACAATCCGCTTCGTCAGATAGCTTCCCTTTGGGCGAATTTCCAGGTAGCACTGGCAGGGTGGGATCGGATCTCCCAGATCCTGGTTCTTGAAAGCAACCTCGATATTATTGAACCAACCTCAAAAGAGGAAACATGCTGCCTGTTATCTTTCCGGGATGTTTCGTTTTACTACACCCCGGGAAAAGAGATCCTGAAAAATGTAAGTTTCGACCTTGAAAAGGGCAAAACCTACGCATTTGTAGGTCCCACAGGGGGAGGAAAAACCACAACGGCCTCATTAATCGCCCGCCTGTATGACCCCACAGCAGGCCAAATCATCCTGAACGGAGTAGATATCCGTTCAATGGATATCGAAACACGCACCTCCAAAATCGGATTCATCCTGCAGGAACCGTTTCTTTTTACAGGGACCATACGCGAAAATATCCTTTATGGAAATACGCTGTATAATGAAATTTCGAATGAGGCTTTATCCCTGATTTTATCGGAATCGGGATTAGACGGATTACTCGAACGGTTCGATGGGGGATTAAACGCAGAAATAAAATCTTCCGGCGATGGAATAAGCCTGGGTCAAAAGCAGCTGATTGCGTTTATTCGCGCCGTATTACGTCAACCTGAACTGCTTATTCTCGACGAAGCAACTGCCAATATCGATACGGTCACTGAACAATTACTCGAGGAAATTCTGAAAAAATTACCCGCAAGTACAACACGGATCATCATCGCCCACCGCCTGAATACAATTGAGAATGCCGATGAAATCTACTTTGTCAATTCCGGTTCCGTAACTAAGGCAGGGTCTCTGCACGACGCAGTTAACCTGCTTCTGCACGGGAAACGGGAGAGTTGATTGAAGCGGTGAGAGCCGGACTTTGAGTCCGACCCTCACTTTCTACGATAAAGTTTATTTATCAATTGCCGGAACCAACGTATTAATATCCAAAGCTTCCATAAATCGATTAAGGCTATACCCGGGCGAGTTGTTTTTAAGCCATTCCTCTTTTTCCTGGGTATATCTTTTGGTATCGCTCAGCCGATTAAAGGTAACCACCTGAATCGCTGAGCGGGGCAGCTTCCTGTTCCAGTATTCAGGATTTAACCTCACCACCGGCTGGCTACCCGGAGTTGTTGTGATTTGCAATATGGGGCTGCGTTCGTCATAAGTATTGTTATAGGCCCATCCATCCCGTTCGGTTTCGGAGAATTTTGCATACTCACCTTCCATCATTTTTGTGATCATATCTGATTGGATTTTATCCGGGTGAAATTTCCAGTATTCGATCATCCCTTCAGCAAGATCACGGAATTTCACAGGAAGGTAATAAGGAGGTCTTTCCGGGTTGTAAATAACGATCAATTCGCTGCCATACCTGTCAACCCCGTTTCCCAGTTCCTCCTTTGGACCCGGGATACAGAAGCAACCACAAACTTTTGCACCCGCACTAACCCATTTTTCATACTTAAATCCCTCCCTGGGTGTTTCTGTGGGTTTTGGAGTACTATATGGATATGATCCGGTATTGGAAAAACTATTAAAATGATTCACCTGTACTTTCCAGCTTGGTGGTTCAATTTTGTATTTACCTGGCTTTCCTTTGTTCATGAACCAATCTTCAAAACCAAAACTTAGTTCACTGGGGATTCCATAACCATATTTATCAGGGCAATTTATTGCATAAACGTAGGTTTCGCAATCAAATCCTTTCTGATCATTAAACGCCCCATTTTTACGGACCAAATCAGTTAAGCCAATAATTTTCTGATAATTGGCGGAAGTTTCAGCTTTTGTAAAACCACAATTCCAATGGGTATAAACGCCCCAGTCAATAAGTTTGAATGTCCCCGGATGATCGGTGATAAGCGGAAAGTCGTTCTGGGCATGAACAGAATATTGGACACAGATTGCACAAAACAAAGTTAGAAGGATAAGTTTCATAGTTAACTCTTCTAGAGCTTAACGAACTCTACCCTGCGATTAAGTGCCTTATTGACAGGTGAATCATTTGGAGCAACCGGCTGAGATTCGCCCATACCGTCGGTCTCCAGACGATCAGCATTCACACCAAACGAATTGGCAAGTTCCGCTTTTACCGAGGCGGCGCGCCGTTTCGAAAGATCCAGGTTAGCCGCATCCTGTCCGTCGCTATCCGTATGCCCGAGGATTTTCACTTTTACATCGGGAACTTCGTTCAGAATAGTTGCAATATCTTTCAGGGTTCCATACGATTCCGGCTTTACAATATCCTTGTTTACATCGAAGTAAATGCCATAGGTGATAAGCTTCCCTTCGGTTAACAACTTATTCCGGGTGTCGGGGGCGGCCGTTGTTATTTTGATATTTGAAAGGTAAGAACCACAAGAGGCTCCCCGGTAGAGTTTGAAACACATGCGGCTGAATTTGCTGCCGTCATAAATATTAGTTGGCACATCCAGAACTTTTCCCCCCTGATGATAAATCCGGACCCGACGGTTTTGAACCCATACGATAACATGGTTTACTTTTTCTTCCTGCACCAGGTTGACCGATGATGAACCGGTAAGTTTCTCATTAGCTCCTTTTTTATACCCTTTGGTATCCCATAACGTTTTTGCAATAGTTATATGGATTCCACAGTTTCCCGGATCACCATTTTTATCCATTTCGCTATGACGATCTTCGCCGAACAGCACCAGGTCGGCAGCGTACCGCGCTCCCCCTTTTTTGGGGACAATATCGAATTCAATGATAAAATTCTTCGGAAAATCAATATCCTTCATTAGCCAGTATGTTCCTTCCGTACTGTTCAGATTAAACCAGTTACCAGGAGCTATATTTAACGTATTCACTTCACCGGCAACGTCAGTCGTCCAAAGTGCAGGGAAGTCTCCCACGGCATCCTGACTGAAATCTTCGTATAAAAGCACCTTATCTCCCGGAACAAAATCATATTTGGAGAAGGACTGAAGTGAGGGAGCGGCTGGAGTGGTGGTGGTGGTGGTGGTGGAAGCAACCGGAGCCTTCTGATTTTGAACCTTCCGGGTAGTATCCTTAACTTGTTTCTGAACTGGCGGGGGTGCTGTCTTGTTCTTCTTAAAAAGACCTTTTACACCGCTTTCAACTGCATTAAACCCTTTGTTAATCTCCTGATTAACATTCTTGTTCGTTCTGTTTTTTGCCTGATCATTGACCTTCTTCTCAACATCGATCTGAGCCTTCAGACTAATGGATACCAGACAAAAAAATAACATCAAAAAAATTTGCGTCGTTTTCATATCAGTAAAAATTAGATTTCTATAAATATACAGAAATCCAGTATTATTTTAAATGATATTTGGCGTCTAAAATAAGGTGCACTGAGATTATTTAATCACAAAGTGACCTGATGACTTGAAAGGTGGTATTAACCATCGCCCAAAGTAAGGTTTATAACGGGAAAAAGACGATAATGGCTATAAGTGGCGGCGGCGTAGCCTCCGGCGGGGTTTAACAGGTTCTAAAGAGCTATCCGGTTTTATCCAGCTTTCCCTGTATTCGTGAATAAAATCAGCCAAATTACGAGGGTCGTGCCCGGTGATCGATTTAAATACATCATTGCTGTAATTCATCTTGCCACCCCGTGCCGCAGAATAGAGCAGCGAAAGGGTCACAACATAAAGTAACTGCTTTTTATCGAGCAACTTTTGACGCACAAACCGAATTGTAGATGGACGCGTATATTTTATTTCACGCCCCAGTTCTTCTGAAAATAGTTTGGCAATCTGGTAAAAATCGAGAGGCTCAGGACCAGTAAGCTCATAGGCCCTATTCTCGTTAACCGGATTCATTAATACGGCAACAATCACTTCGGCCACATCCCTGACATCGATATAATTTACACACCCCTGCCCTGCAGGAATAATCATTTTATCATTATACTGAATATCATGACGATGAAGAGACGTCAAATTCTGCATGTATAGCGAAGGACGTAGAATTGTTGAAGGGATATTTACCTTTTTAAAGTGGTTTTCTGTCCGGTGATTGGCAAAAATCCGGTTTCTCTCTGCTCCAACAATGGAAACAAAAACAATATGTTTCACCCCCGCCTTCTCAGCTCTTGCCAGAAAGGGGAAAATATAACGGGAAACATCCGAAACCTGGTTTGGACGAATCAGCACAATCTGAGTGACTCCCTCGAGTGCTTTATCATAGGTTGCCGGTTCATCAAACTCAAAATGACAGAATTGACAATTAGCCATCCCTTCATTTTTTTTTGCCCGTTCAATGTCACGCACAGCAGCAACAACCTCAACGTCAGGATAATTTCGACTTTCCAGCAACTTAAGTGTGCTTAAGCCTACATTGCCGGTTGCCCCGGTAATTAAAATCTTCTCCATAAACAAAATAAAGTTCGGTTTCGATACGATCAGCAAAGATCCATGCGAATTCTCTAAACCTTCAGAAACCCTTTGAATCAAATTACTCACGTATAAAACAGCAACGAGAGCCTGAAATTTAGCATCACAAAATTAAACCTTTTCAAACAAATTTAGTCGTCATTTTTTTGGAACAATGAATATTCTTTTAAAATCTAAAATCATATTTATTTTTTTGTCAATAATATCCTTCTGAAGTTGCCATTAAACCCGGAATCAACATCTTGTACAGCGATTAAGTCTGTCTGAGACTGGATTGGTTCAAAATGTCTGGTAATATCGGTGAAAAAGAAATTTGCAAATATGTTAAGCATTTTGAACTTTAATTCGTTGAATCATTGAAGGGGTAATATCTATAGCTGTTATTTCACATTCAGGGTGTATAAACTCAAGATCCAGGCCGGTTCCTGCCCCGATAATAAGCACTTTATCCCCCGGTTTTATATTCAATGATTCAACTGATCGCTTCCTGGGATCTTTGAAGTAGCGACCCATAAGATCGTATCCGGGTGCATAAAGGGTATATCTGAATTTATTCCAGCGATTAGTATTTATTTTCATGATATATGGATAATTAAAACCCGATTTGATCCGGAAACAAATCTTAGGCGCCCGGATTCCGAAAATTAACAAAAATGAGTGAATTTCCCTCTATCCGAACCGTTTTTATCCCCTAGAGTTACCCCGATTTTTCCTTCAAATTTCAAATACCATCTGAAAAGCACGAAAATTGATTCCATTCTCCTCTGAAAAGATCTTAATTTCCTATCTTTAAACGAAAATTAATTTCAACTTAATTTCATTTCCAATGAAGATATTACTGATTATAACAATTTTAATTTCAGGGGCTCTTAACCTTAGCGGACAAATAAATCCAATGGATAAGTTGTTTAAGGATAAACCCAGGGATTTGAAATTATACCTGAATCCCACTTTCGAATACAGCCAGATTGCCCTGACTGCGAGCAAAATAGCCGGAATAGGCGCAGGCGTCATAATTAATAAAAAGTTATCAGTTGGGGTATCCGGAAATTATGTCTTAAACAACATATCTCTTCCAGTAACTAATGGCGGGGGCAAACTTAAAGTCGCGATGGGTGGTCTTCATCTGGAATACACCTTATGGCCGCTGCAGAACATTCACCTCTCCTTTCCCCTTTCGGCCGGCATCGGGCAACTAAAAAGCACAGGAGCAACAACAGCTGTCAGTACAGGAAGCGCTAATTTTCTCTTTGCAGAACCGGGAATGATGATTGAGGCCAACATCCGGAGATATGTCAAACTGGGAATCGGAACAAGTTACCGGTATACGGCAAATGTCAAATACAGCAATCTGACTTCGGATGATCTGAACGGGTTTGCTGCCGTTGTATCCTTGAAATTTGGAAACTTCCGTTATTCAAGGCATTAATAATCAATATTTTATACCCGGATGAAATTCCTTCATTGTTTTGACACCACCAAATAAGAGATTAAAAACAATAAACAAGTATTTTTAAATTTTCCGAAATCAATCTTCTTCGCGTGAAGGGGCAAATATCTCTTCGATAAGTCCTTTGTACTTGGCCTCAATTACTTTCCGTTTCAGCTTCAACGTTTGCGACAGTTCACCCGTCTGGGCGCTCCATGAATCGGCAATAAGTCTGAATCTTTTGATCTCCTCATGTTGACCGAGCGTTTTGTTGATCTCCTTCACCTCCTTTAGCATTTCAGCCTGCACCTTCGGGTGATTAATCACCTCAAGGTTATCCTTAAAAAGAATCTGATGTGAAGAACACCAATCGTGCAGATACTCAAAGTTCGGCGATATCAATGCACTTGCAAACTTCTCATGGTCTCCAATCACGATAACCTGATCGATAAACATCGACTCTTTAAGTTTATTTTCAATCATTTGCGGTGCAATATATTTGCCCCCGGTAAGTTTAAACATCTCTTTCTTCCGGTCGGTGATCTTAAGATATTTCCCTTCGTCCAGAATACCGATGTCTCCGGTATGAAACCATCCCTCCTTATCAATTACTTCGGCAGTGAGTTCCGGCTCACGGTAATACCCAAGCATTAGGTTCGGTCCCTTGGTCAGAATCTCTCCATCAGCTGCAATCTTCACCTGAACACCCGGCAATACCGGGCCATTGGTACCCACCTTTAACTCAAGGGTGCGCAAATTTCCAACTGCAACAACAGGTGATGTTTCAGTCAATCCATATCCTTCCAGCACATAAATCTTAGCAGCGCTGAAAACGCGGGCAATTCTTGGCTGTAAGGCGGCTCCTCCCGAAACGACAATCTGCAGGTTTCCCCCTAATCCGGCACGCCATTTCGAATAGATCAGTTTATCGGCAATCGCAAGTTTTAACCGATACCATGGAGACATTTTCATATTGTGTTCATAGATACGTCCAAGATCCACAGCCCAGAAAAAGAGGCGCTTTTTAATCCCGGTCAGCTGCTTTCCCTTTGTGAGAATACTGTTGTAAACACGTTCCAGCAACCGGGGTACACCGCAGAATATATGGGGTTGGACCTCCTTTATTGCCGGCATGATCTGTGCAAGAGTCTCTACGTAGTAAACCCCAATTCCCTTGTAGAGGAAATTATAATTGACAATGCGCTCAAATATATGACACAAGGGGAGAAAGGAGATCGATTTATGGGCTGTGCCCAGGTCAAAATTATTGGCATGTGCTGTGAAATTTGAAACCAGGTTCCGGTGAGAAAGCATAACCCCCTTGGGGATACCGGTAGTACCTGATGTATAAATCATGGTAACCATCTCATCCTCTTCGATCGAGTCCTTCATCTGCTGAAGTACCGGTGCCAATTCTGTCTCATGCTGAGTTCCCAACTGATAAAGCGATTCAATATTGGTCGCACCGGGAACAGCATTAAATGTAAAAACCTGCTCAAGGCTTGCAATTTGCCCGATCATGGGGCTGAGTTTCTTATAAAGTTTATCATCGGAAACAAATACAAACCGCGTTTCGGCATGTGCAAAAATGTAACGGTATTCCTCTTCGCTGATCGTGGGGTAAACAGGAACATGCACTGCCCCTGACATTGAAAGTGCCATGTCAACAAAACTCCATTCAGGACGGTTGCCTGAGACAGTTGCCACACGATCACCCTTTTTCAGACCCAAAGCCATTAGCCCCAATGCAAGCAACTCCGATTGACGGGCAAACTGGGCCGTACTAAAAGGGATCCATTCATTGCCATATTTCCCGCATACAGCATCGGGGCGTGAGCTGTTTTCAAGACAATGTTCGAGAATATCAAAGGTGCGTTTTACAGGCATAGTCTTACATTTTTTAGTAAAAGTAAAAATTGCAGGAAATAAACCAATCAAAAGGGAAAGTTTTGTTTGACATATAGTTAAACTTCCACAGTTTAACTAAATCAGACGAAAATTCTGATTCGTGATTGCCCAAAGAAAGACCCCTGACAGGTTCCGGAAAACCAGTCAGGGGTCACTATAAAGTACTAGAAAAGATATAATGTACTACTTAAAATTCCAGTTTTGTCCTTTTTGACCCCTCTAAATCTCCCCAAAGGGGAGACTTTTGGCCAGCAATCTGTGCCTTACACCCCT
>CAIVCR010000010.1 GCA_903904515.1 uncultured Bacteroidia bacterium | reverse complement strand
TTCTTATTCTCGTCGATATCGGCAGAGGAAGGTGATCTATTTGTATGCTAAGACATATAAGAGCCTTTCTCGAAATGAGAAAGGCTTTTTTTTAAATGAAAAATTAAGTTGATGTATTAAATTCCGGTAAAAGCGGGGCTGGTTACATCTCACCTTTAAAACATAAATTAAGAATGAAATTTGAACTGAGAAGCGAAACAACAACACGCGGACGCCGGATGGCTGGGGCGAGAAGTTTATGGAGAGCCAATGGGATGAAGGAGGAGCATTTTGGTAAACCTTTAATTGCTGTGGTTAATTCATTTACGCAATTTGTACCCGGTCATGCCCACCTCCATGAGATTGGCCAGATGGTTAAAAAGTTGATTGAGGAACAGGGGTGTTTCGCTGCGGAGTTTAATACCATTGCTATCGATGACGGAATTGCGATGGGGCATGACGGAATGTTATATTCTCTCCCCTCAAGAGACCTTATCGCCGACAGTGTTGAATACATGATCAACGGACATAAAGCAGATGCAATGATTTGCATCTCCAATTGCGATAAGATTACTCCAGGTATGTTATTGGCAGCCATGAGGCTGAATATTCCGTGTATTTTCGTTTCAGGAGGACCAATGGAAGCGGGGGTTGTGGCAGGCAAAAAGTATGATCTGGTTGATGCAATGGTTATGGCTGTTGATCCCGCAGTTGATGAGAACCTCCTTTCAAAGGTGGAACAGGAGGCCTGCCCTACCTGTGGTTCTTGTTCCGGGATGTTTACCGCTAATTCAATGAATTGTCTGACAGAGGCATTGGGTCTTTCCCTTCCCGGTAACGGAACCATTGTTGCCACTCACTTAAACCGTAAAAAACTGTTCGAAAAAGCAGCCAGACGATTGGTCGAGATTACCTGGGATTACTATAAAAACGGTAATGAGCAGGTATTGCCACGCAATATTGCTTCAAAAGCTGCCTTTATGAATGCCATGACACTTGATATTGCGATGGGTGGGTCAACAAATACGGTGTTACATTTACTCGCAGTGGCTCATGAAGCGGGAGTCGATTTTACCATGCAGGATATAGATGCTCTTTCGCGTAAAGTTCCATGCGTCTGTAAAGTCTCTCCAAATTCACAGTATCATATTCAGGACGTGAACCGGGCCGGTGGAATTATGGGGATTTTAGGAGAGCTTGAACGGGGTGGATTATTAAATACTTCGGTCTCGCGCGTCACTGAATCAACCTTGGGTCAGGCAATCAATACCTGGGATATTCTTCGGCCGGGATCCTCTGACGAGGCGAAGAAACTGTATGCTTCTGCTCCGGGAAATATTGGACGGAATCTTCATTTGGGATCTCAGGAAGCCTATTATCAGGAACTTGATGTTGACCGCTCTAAGGGGTGTATTCGTGATATTGAACATGCTTACACCAAAGATGGTGGGCTTGCAGTTCTCTATGGTAATATTGCTTTGGATGGTTGTATCGTCAAAACTGCAGGTGTCGATCCTTCTGTTTTCCAGTTTAGCGGCGTCGCACGGGTCTATGAATCTCAGGATGATGCCTGTGAAGGTATCCTCAAACGGGAAGTGAAGGCGGGAGAAGTTGTGATTATCCGTTACGAAGGTCCCAAAGGCGGACCCGGGATGCAGGAGATGCTCTATCCGACCTCCTATCTGAAAGCTTCGAAATTGGATAAGCAGTGTGCCTTGCTCACGGACGGACGCTTTTCGGGAGGAACTTCAGGACTTTCTATCGGTCATGTTTCGCCCGAAGCTGCAGCAGGTGGTGCAATTGCATTGGTGCACGATGGGGATCGTATTGAGATCGATATTCCAAAACGGCGTATTGAACTTATGGTCACCGAAGAGGTGCTCAGTTCACGGAAAAAAGCGGAGGAGGAGCGTGGTACTATGGCCTACAAACCACACACCAGAAACAGAATTATCAGTAAAGCATTAAAAGCATATGCAAGCCTTGTGGCCTCGGCAGACAAAGGTGCAGTAAGAATAATTGATTAATCTAAAATAATAACGCTATGACATCTATTACAAACGACAATATTCCCGGTCAGGAGCCGGAGGAAATTACAGGTTCCGAAGCGGTTATCCGCTCTCTGATTGCCGAAGGTGTTGATACAATCTTCGGATATCCGGGTGGTGCAATTATGCCGGTTTACGACGCGCTGCACGATCATCATCATAACCTTAAACATGTGCTTACGCGTCATGAACAGGGTGCCGTTCATGCAGCTCAGGGGTATGCACGTGTATCGGGTAAAGTTGGTGTCTGCATCGCTACTTCCGGTCCCGGTGCAACCAACCTGATTACCGGTATTGCCGATGCACTCATTGATTCTACACCCCTTGTGTGCATAACAGGGCAGGTTCTTTCCGGATTACTTGGAACAGATGCATTCCAGGAATCAGATGTAATCGGTATCACAATGCCCATTACAAAATGGAATTATCAGATAACCTGTGCCGAAGAGATCCCGGAAGCGATAGCAAAGGCATTTTATATTGCCTCAACCGGACGTCCAGGCCCTGTTTTACTCGATATAACCAAAGATGCTCAATTTGCCAAAGTATTATATTCCTACACCAAATGCACAAAGATCCGTTCTTATGTGCCTGAGTATCCTGCAGACAAATTGTTGCTTCAAAAGGCTGCAGATTTGATCAATAATTCAAAGAAACCTTATTTATTATATGGTCAGGGTGTTATGTTGTCCGGCGGTGAGGAGGAATTAATCAGGTTTCTGAACAAAACAGGTATACCTGCAGCGGGCACGCTACTTGGATTATCCGCAATACCCACTGATCATCCCCTGAATATGGGTATGTTAGGGATGCACGGAAACTATGGACCGAACATCAAAACCAATCAATGTGATGTGTTGATCGCTGTTGGTATGCGGTTTGATGACCGGGTTACAGGAACTGTTGGAACCTATGCCAAACAGGCTAAGGTGATCCATATTGAGATTGACCCTGCTGAGATTGACAAAAACGTGAAAACAGACGTTGCCCTTATTGGCGATGCAAAACATACCCTGAAATCACTTTTTGCTCTGGTGAACGAGAATAAGCATACTGAATGGTTGGCGGAGTTTGAAGCGGCAAGGGTTATTGAAGAGGAGAAGGTTATAAAAAATGATCTTGCGCCGCTGAAAGCGGGTTTGACAATGGGCGAAGTTGTGCGTATGACATCGATTCTTACCGATAATAGGGCAATTGTGGTTACTGATGTCGGACAAAATCAGATGGCCGCTGCCCGATATACAAAATTTGAAGATTCACGCAGCTGGGTCACCAGTGGTGGTTTGGGAACAATGGGTTTTGGTTTGCCTGCGGCAATGGGTGCCAAACTGGGTGCCCCTGACCGCGAAGTTGTGATCTTCACTGGTGATGGAGGAATGCAAATGACCCTTCAGGAGTTGGGTACAATTGCTCAGGAAAACCTTGCAGTTAAGATTGTAATTCTGAACAACCATTTCCTTGGAATGGTGAGGCAATGGCAGGAACTTTTCTTTGAAAAAAGATATTCTTTCACCGAGATTTTAAGCCCTGACTTCGTAAAACTTGCTGATGCGTATGGTATTCCTGGTTGTTTGGTTGAAAATCGCAAAGATCTCGAAGGAGAAATGAAGAAAATGCTCGACCATAAAGGTCCCTACTTGCTTGAGGTTCATATTGAGAAAGAAGATAATTGCTTTCCAATGGTTCCGCAGGGTAAATCAGTCGCTGAAATCATCCTTAGTGCAGATGAATTGAAATAAATTCAAATTAAAAATTCAACAAGATGAAACAAGAATATATTATTACAGCCTACAGCGAAAACCATATTGGTTTGCTTAACCGGATTACTATTATATTTACGCGCCGTAAAGTCAATATCGAAAGTCTGACCGTTTCGCAATCTGCTCTAAAGGGGATAAGCAAGTTCACTATCGTTATTAATGAGACATCGGACAAAGTTATCAATATTGTAAAACAGATCGATAAGCAGATTGAGGTACTCAAAGCATTTTATAATACCAATGACGAGATGATTTTTCAGGAAATTGCCTTGTATAAGGTTCCGACAATCGCACTAATGGAGAGTGATCAGATCGAAAAAATGATCAGAATGCACAATGCAAGGATCCTTGAAATAACACGCGAGTATACCGTAATTGAAAAAACGGGACACGAAGAGGAGACACAGGCTCTTTTCGAAGGATTGAATACCTTTGGCGTTTTACAGTTTATCCGTTCAGGGCGAATTGCGATTACCCGTTCCCCGATTGAACGGTTGAGCGAATTTCTCAAGGAACGTGATTCACTGTTCGAAAAACTGGAAGAGAAGAATAAGATATAGTTGTCATAAAATAGTTTAATAAAACAAGTTATGGATAATCGCGTATTTATTTTCGATACGACATTGCGGGATGGCGAGCAGGTTCCCGGTTGTCAGTTGAATACAATAGAAAAAGTTGAAGTTGCAAAAGTTCTGGAACAATTGGGGGTTGATGTCATCGAGGCAGGATTCCCTATCTCCAGTCCGGGTGACTTTAAATCGGTGGTTGAAATTTCAAAGGCGGTAACCTGGCCAATCATCTGCGCCCTTACCCGCGCAGTTGAAAAAGACATTGATGTTGCTGCAGAATCTTTGAAGTATGCCAAACATGGCAGGATTCATACAGGGATTGGAACATCACCTTATCATATTAAGTACAAGCTCAACTCCAATCCTGAAGAGATTTTGGAAAGGGCAGTAGCCGCGGTTAAATATGCAAAACGGTATGTTGAGGATGTAGAGTTCTATGCCGAAGATGCCGGCCGATCTGACAATGTTTACCTGGCAAGGGTGATCGAAGCTGTGATCAAGGCAGGTGCAACGGTAGTAAATATTCCCGATACAACAGGTTATTGTTTGCCGAGTGACTATGGTGAGAAGATTAAGTTTCTGATGGAAAACGTTTCAAATATCGACAAGGCGATTATTTCGACTCATTGCCACAACGATTTGGGCATGGCAACAGCCAACTCGATAGCCGGTGTGATGAATGGTGCCCGTCAGGTTGAAGTAACGATTAACGGTATTGGAGAGCGTGCAGGAAACACCGCGCTTGAAGAGATCGTTATGATCCTGAAGTCTCACAAGGAGCTTAACTTATATACCAATATCAATTCGAAAAATATTTACAAGACCAGCCGCCTGGTATCCAGTCTGATGAATATGCCTGTTCAATCCAACAAGGCAATCGTTGGCCGTAATGCTTTCTCCCATTCAAGCGGAATTCACCAGGATGGCGTGCTGAAACACCGCGAAAACTACGAGATTATCGATCCTGTAGAGGTTGGAATCAGTGAATCGTCGATTGAACTGACCGCCCGCAGCGGACGTGCAGCCTTAAAACATCGTCTGGAATTACTTGGAATTGTGCTTGTGAAGGAGAAACTTGATGAGGTTTACCAGGAGTTTTTACTTTTGGCTGACAAGAAGAAAGACATCAAGGAAGATGATCTTTTAGTACTGGTAGGTGAGCGTAATCAGGGTGAACGTCGTATTAAGCTTGACTTTTTACAGGTTGTTACCGGAAAGAATCTTGTTCCAATGGCAACTATCAGATTGGATATTGCAGGGGAGAAATTCTCTGCGACAGAATCCGGGAATGGTCCTGTTGATGCTGCTATCAAAGCGGTCAAAAGCATTATTCACCGTAAGGTTACCCTTCAGGAGTTCCTGATTCAGGCGATTAATAAAGGGTCTGACGATATCGGAAAGGTTCATATGCAGGTAGAATACAATGAAAGTATTTACAATGGCTTTGGCGCAAATACCGATATCATTACCGCTTCTGTTGAGGCATTTATTGATGCGATCAATAAAATCGGAAATGCGGAAAAGGCGGCTGCACAATGAACAATAGCCAATTAGATTTGTAATCATTAGTAATTTTAATAGTTATCATTTTGGAACCAAAAACACTTTTTGATAAAATCTGGGACGCCCATGTTGTTAAACAGGTGAAGGACGGACCCGATGTATTGTATATCGACAGGCACTTTATTCATGAAGTGACAAGCCCTGTTGCATTTTTAGGATTGAAAAACCGTGGAATGAAGGTTTTCAGACCACAAAATACTATTGCAACTCCAGACCATAATGTTCCGACACTTCAACAGCATCTTCCTATCAAAGAGGAGCTTTCGCGTGTTCAGGTTGAGGCGCTTAAACAAAATTGTGCAGCTAACAATATTCAGATGTATGGTCTTGACCATAAATATCACGGTATTGTGCATATCATTGGTCCTGAGTTGGGTGTTACCCAGCCAGGGATGACCATTGTTTGTGGGGATAGCCATACCTCTACACATGGAGCCTTCGGAAGCATCGCTTTCGGTATCGGAACCAGTGAAGTTGAAATGGTCTTTGCAAGTCAGTGCATCCTTCAGCCGAAACCAAAAAAGATGCGGATCAGCGTCGATGGGGTACTCGGTAAAGATGTTACTGCGAAAGATATTGCACTCTATGTAATTGCTCAGATTTCGGCTTCCGGTGGTACTGGCTATTTCGTCGAATTTGCCGGCTCGGCAATCCGCAGCCTTTCGATGGAAGGACGTATGACACTCTGCAATATGAGCATCGAATGTGGTGCCCGTGGTGGGATGATCGCCCCTGACGAGACCACATTTGCCTACGTGAAAGGGAGAGAATTTGCACCAAAAGGTGAGGAGTGGGATCAGAAACTTGTACTCTGGAAACTGCTAAAGTCTGATGATGATGCGGCTTTTGATGCAGAGTTCCATTTTGATGCGGCAAATATCGAACCGATGATTACTTACGGGACGAACCCCGGAATGGGAATCGGTGTAAGTGGTTCGATTCCTACGGGGAAAGATCTCACAGGATCTGATCTTATTACTTTTAAAAAGTCATTGGAATATATGGGACTTAACCCCGGAGATAAGATCAAGGGGAAGAAAGTGGATTATGTTTTCATCGGAAGTTGTACGAACGGCAGAATTGAAGATTTCAGGTTGTTTGCCGAATTTGTAAAAGGGAAACAAAAGGCTGAGTCTGTAACAGCATGGATCGTACCCGGTTCAAAGCTGGTTGAGCAGCAAATACGGGAAGAGGGAATTGTTGAGATTCTTGAGGCTGCCGGATTTGCCTTACGTCAACCGGGTTGCTCAGCTTGTCTGGCGATGAATGAGGACAAGATTCCTGAAGGTAAATATGCAGTCTCCACATCGAACAGGAACTTCGAAGGACGTCAGGGACCCGGAGCCCGTACGATGCTTGCAAGCCCGCTTATGGTCGCCGCTGCTGCAGTTACAGGAGTTGTCTCCGATCCAAGAGATTTTTAATTAACAACGATTTTCAAATTTTTAAGATATGTCTATAGAAAAATTCCAGAAACTGGTCAGTACAGTGGTTCCGCTTCCTATCGAGAATGTGGACACCGATCAGATCATCCCCGCCCGTTTCCTCAAAGCGGTGGAACGAAAAGGATTTGGAGATAATCTTTTCAGAGACTGGCGCTATAAGAAAGATGGTACGCCAAATCCCGATTTTGTATTGAATAACCCCCGTTTTTCGGGTCAGATTTTAGTTGGAGGGAAAAACTTTGGGAGCGGATCAAGCAGAGAGCATGCGGCCTGGGCGATCTATGATGCCGGATTCAGGGTTGTAGTATCCAGCTTCTTTGCCGATATATTCAAGAGTAATGTTCTGAATTGCGGGTTGTTACCTGTTCAGGTTTCCGATGAATTCCTTACTGGAATCTTCGAAACTGTAGAAGCCGATCCGAGTGCACAGTTTGAAGTTGATCTTACATCTCAGACAATAACCAATATTAAAGCAGGCGCGAGTGTTAAATTTGATATTAATTCCTATAAAAAGGAGTGTCTGCTGAACGGATACGATGATATCGATTTTCTGATCAGTCTGAATGAAGAGATCGTCGCGTTTGAAAAGGCTTAATCACCAATAGGTTCGACCTTGGAAACTAACAAAAAGCATATGATTTATATAATGGATACGACCCTGAGGGATGGTGAACAAACCTCCGGAGTCTCCTTTTCTGAGTTGGAAAAGCTCAATATTGCCAAAATCCTTTTGGAAGAGATCCGGATCGATTTTATTGAAGTGGCTTCTGCGCGTGTTTCCGAAGGAGAATTAAGGGGAGCAAAAAAAGTGCTTGATTGGGCTAAAGAGGCCGGTTTTCTGGAACGGGTTGAGATACTTGGTTTCGTCGATGGGAAGACCTCCCTTGAATGGATTGCCCAGGTTGGCGGAAAGGTGATGAATCTTTTGGCCAAAGGTTCGCTGCGGCATGTTACCCAGCAGCTGAAGAAAACACCGGAAGAGCACCTCAATGGAATTAGAAGTTCACTCCGGCTGGCCGATCAGATGGGAATCAGGGTAAATATCTACCTTGAAGACTGGTCAAACGGGATGCGAAATTCCCCTGAATATGTCGATTTTATGCTGGAAGGATTGCGTTCCGAAAAAATCGGACGCATCATGCTTCCCGATACATTGGGTATTTTAAACCCGATGGAGACTTTTGAATTCTGCGCATCAATGATTCGTAAATTTCCCGACCTTCATTTCGATTTTCATGCCCACAACGACTACGATCTTGCTGTGGCCAATGTTGATGCTGCAATTCGTGCCGGAATAAATACCGTTCATACCACTGTGAACGGGTTGGGTGAACGGGCCGGGAATGCACCTCTTTCAAGCGTGATTGCATTACTTAATGATCAGCTGAAACTTCCCAATTCAATTAATGAACGAAAGTTAAGCCTGGTTAGCCGTATTGTTGAGAATTTCTCAGGTATCCGGATATCGGGGAATAAACCCATTATCGGCGAAAATGTTTTTACGCAATGCAGTGGAATACATGCAGATGGCGACAATAAGGACAATCTTTATTTTAACGATCTGCTTCCTGAGCGTTTTGGAAGAATTCGTAAATATGCGCTGGGAAAAACTTCCGGCAAAGCCAATATCGCCAAGAATCTGGAGGATATGGGTATTCGTCTCGATCCGGAAGATTTGGTTCGGGTTACTAATAAAGTAATCGAACTTGCTGATCAGAAGGAATCAGTTACTTCTGATGACCTCCCGTATATCCTTTCGGATGTTCTGAAAAATGAGACTGTCAACGAAAAGATAATACTTCGAAATTACGCAATTGGCCACTCCTTGGGCCTCAGGCCAATGGCTACGGTTGCCATTGAAGTTGACGGTATTTATTTCGAAGAGGCCGCATCTGGTGACGGGCAGTATGATGCTTTTATGAATGCATTGAAGCAAATTTATCATAAACAAAACAAGCAGTTTCCTACGCTGGTCGATTATATCGTGACAATTCCTCCGGGTGGTAAAACCGATGCATTGGTTGAAACCTTAATTACCTGGGATATGGGGCGCGAATTTAAGACACGAGGTCTCGATCCTGATCAGACAGCAGCTGCTATTAAAGCAACAATGAAGATGCTGAATATTATTGAGAACGACACACAGCTGTTCTAGCGACTGGCAACTAGCTACTGGCAACTGGCAATTACTTCCAACAGGTGGAACTATCTCATTCCTGATTGTTTCCTAAATGAAGTAAGTTTCAAAATTGAACTAAAAACAGCCAGTCGCCAGCCGCCAACTGCCAGATGCCTTAAATATAAAACAGAAATTATTGGACTTTACAATTTTATAATATCAATTCAACGAATGAAGCTTAACATTGCAGTATTGCCCGGCGATGGTATCGGGCCGGAAATTATGGAACAGGCGCTCCGCGTCACCAAAGTTATTTGTCAGAAATTTGGTCACGAACTGGTTACCAAAACTGCCCTCGTTGGGGCAGTGGCAATCGATCAGACCGGCAATCCTTATCCTGATGAAACGCACAACCTCTGTATGAACTCCGATGCAGTCCTTTTTGGGGCTATTGGTCACCCGCGTTTTGACAACGACCCGTCGGCCAAAGTACGTCCTGAACAAGGACTTTTGGCAATGCGCAAAAAATTGGGTTTGTATGCCAATATTCGTCCTGTAATCATCTTTGAGTCACTTTTGGATAAGTCACCGTTGAAATTGGAACGGATCCAGGGAGTTGATTTTGTGGCTATCCGTGAACTTACAGGAGGTATTTATTTTGGAGAACCACAGGGAAGATCGGAAGATGGAAATACAGCCTTCGATTCATGCGTTTATACCCGTATGGAAGTTGAGCGAATCCTGGAACTTGCTTTCCAGTTTGCCATGAAACGGAATAAAAGACTGACTGTTGTTGATAAGGCAAACGTTCTTGCAACTTCACGGCTGTGGCGGCAGATTGCCAAGGAGATGGAACCTCAGTTTCCGGAAGTAACCGTTGACTATATGTTTGTCGACAATGCTGCGATGCAGATCATCCAGTGGCCAAAGAAATTCGATGTGATGGTTACCGAGAATATGTTCGGTGATATCCTTACCGACGAGGCAAGTGTAATCTCAGGATCGATGGGTCTTCTTCCTTCCGCTTCAATTGGTATTCACACCTCAGTGTTTGAACCGATTCATGGATCCTATCCTCAGGCAGCAGGCTTGAATATTGCAAATCCATGTGCAACAATACTCTCTGCGGCAATGATGTTTGAATACGCTTTCTCATTAATGGAGGAAGGTGCACTGATCCGTAAAGCTGTTGAGGCCTCAATCGTGGCCGGCGCTGTAACCGAAGATCTTTGTGATGACAAATCCAAAGCGCTCAGCACATCGGCTGTGGGCGACTGGATTATTGAATACCTAAGCAATTAGGAATCTTAAACAGGTTCTGGTTTACATATTTAAGAACGGGATATCACTTCAGTGTGATATCCCGTTTTAAATTTCGTCCTTGTTTATACACGCCTGTTTTAGAATAGCATAAAGTGTCCCCTTTGGCAGATCTTTATTGTGCATTGGAATGATTACACGTTTGCGACTATCCGGGTGTAACCAGATTTGATGACTTCCACTGCTCCGATCCAATAAAAACCCCCTTTTCTGAAGGATTCTTAAGATATCTTTTGGTGAAAGAGCAGGGATATTGCTCATTTGGTGGCTGGGATCGTTATGGCGTATTCAAGCATGTTTGTTTCATCAGGTACTTTTTCATTATGAGCAACAAGACTATCAACATATAATACAATGGCTTCCTCTGCCATTAACATTGCCTCATCAACCGTTTCACCATAAGTAATGCAACCGGGTAATGAGGGTACTGTTGCCGTAAATCCACCCTCCGGCTCAGGATTCAATAAAACTTTGTATGTTAATTGCTTCATTTTATAGGTTTTTGAGTATGAAAGATTTGTTTACTACAAATTTATGTATAAAATGAATCCTTTGGTTTCTTATTTAGTTTGTACTTTCGTCCATAATTCAAAATTCAGTTGATGAAACCCCCAGCCGAACAGTTACCGGTCTATAGCCTCCAAAGTTTCAGTTCTCCGGAGCGGAAAAGTGAGCAGTTTCAGGTTGAGGTTTTTGATGCCAACCGCCACTTCAGCGTAACTTATCCCCACCGGCACGATTTCTTTGAGGTCCTTTTTCTCAGGAAAGGTTCAGGATTACATGTGATAGACGGGAATAAATATGAAATCAAACCACCGTGCGTATTTTTTATGTCTCCGGGGCAGGCCCATAAGCTTGAACTTTCACACGATATTGAAGGCTTTATTTTTATTTTCACTTCCGACTTTTATCTGCTTAACCGCGGGAACCAGGACAGTCTGATTGAATTCCCATTCTTTTACACGATTCATCAGGATAATCCTCCGTTATTACTTCAAAGAGAAAGCGATATTGCCTTCCTTGAAACGCTATTCAGGCAAGGAATTACAGAGATCAAAGATATTACAGAATCGACACCGGAATTGCTTCGTTCAATCCTTGACCTTATCCTCACTACCTGTGCGGCCCGTTATCAGATGAACAAGGAACTTTTACATACTGGTAAAGGGCAAATTCTGGTTAAAAAATTCTTCCACCTTATTGAAGAGCATAATCAGAAAAACCTTTTATTAAGCGATTATGCCTTGATGATTGGTGTAACACCGAATCATCTGACCCAAATTGTAAAGGTGCTTACCGGTAAAACATCATCCCAGATTATAAAGGCTAAACAACTGCTCGAAATAAAGCGTTTGCTTGCCCATACCACGTTTAGTGTTTCTGAAATCGCCAACCAGCTGAACTTCGAAGATCAGTCCTATTTCACGAAGTTTTTTAAGCGCGAAACAGGACTTACCCCAATCCAGTATCGCAATGAACGATTAAAGTAAGAGGTGAAATTACCAAAAAGGAATCGTGGTTATTATGCTGCTAATTAGTCTTTCTGTGGATATTTCGGATTTATAAATTAACCATTTCCATGAAAAGTACCTAAAATAATCGGTTTTTTCCTGTGCTTTTTGCTAAATATTCCTTTGCTTTGCAGAATCAAGTTCTTTAAGGAAATAGAATTAGAGTGGTTCGGGGGACAAGTAGATTTCACTTAGTTGCGGCTGGCGGCTGGCAATTGGCTTCTGGCAAAAATTTTTTTGCAAATTGATGACCGATTTGAAGTTGTAAGAACTTTGGGAAACTTGATTTTTTCGGCTTTAAGGTGAATTGCTAATAGCCAGCCACCAGCTGCCAGTAGCTTAATAATACAAAACATTATATTCAAAACTTAAATAACATAATTACATACAATTTAAAATCATAACAATGGCAAATTATTTCAACACATTACCGCTTCGTCTTCAGTTGGCTCAACTGGGTACCTGTGAATTTATGGACAGTTCTGAGTTTACTGATGGCGTTTCAAAGCTTGATGGAAAGAAGATCGTTATTATCGGATGCGGCGCTCAGGGATTACACCAGGGATTAAACCTGCGTGATTCAGGTTTGGATGTGTCATACACCCTTCGTGCTGAAGCAATCAAGGAACAACGGCAGTCGTATAAAAATGCTTCCGGAAACGGCTTTAAAGTGGGAACTTACGAAGAGATGATTCCTACGGCAGATCTTTTGATCAACCTTACTCCCGATAAGCAGCATTCGGGTGTTATCAATGCTGTTATGCCATTGATGAAAAAAGGGTCAACCCTTTCCTATTCACACGGTTTTAATATCGTTGAAGAGGGGATGCAGATCCGCAAGGATATCACCGTTATCATGGTGGCTCCAAAATCACCGGGTTCTGAAGTTCGTGCTGAGTATGTTCGCGGATTCGGAGTTCCGACCCTTATCGCGGTTCATCCCGAGAATGATCCGAACGGTGATGGTTTTGAAATTGCGAAAGCCTATTGTGTTGGCACTGGTGGCGACAGGGCAGGGGTATTGAAATCTTCCTTTGTAGCCGAAGTAAAATCTGACCTTATGGGTGAGCAGACCATCCTTTGCGGCATTCTTCAGACCGGCTCAATCCTTTCTTTTAATAAAATGATTGAAAAAGGGATCGACGCAGGCTATGCTTCAAAATTAGTTCAGTATGGTTGGGAAGTGGTCACCGAAGCGTTAAAGCACGGAGGTATTACCAATATGATGGACAGGTTGTCGAATCCTGCCAAGATTAAGGCGTTCGAACTTGCCGAAGAGTTGAAGGATATTATGCGCCCGCTGTTCTGGAAACACATGGACGACATCATGTCGGGTCATTTCTCAAAGACAATGATGGAAGACTGGGCAAACGATGATAAAAACCTGCTTACCTGGCGTGCTGCAACCGGCGAAACGGCCTTTGAGAAAACACCTGCCGGGGATGTGAATATCTCTGAACAGGAATATTTCGACAATGGGACCCTGATGGTTGCCTTCGTTAAAGCTGGTGTTGAGCTGGCATTCGAAACGATGACCGAAGCCGGCATCAAAGAAGAATCAGCTTATTACGAGTCGTTACACGAAACACCGTTAATTGCTAATACCATTGCCCGCAAGAAACTGTTCGAAATGAATCGGGTGATCTCCGATACCGCTGAATATGGCTGTTACCTGTTCGATCATGCTGCCAAACCTTTATTGGCTGATTTCATGTCTAAAATTGAAACTGATGTTATCGGTAAGAATTTCAATGCCGGTATCGACGCACATGTTGACAATAAAAAACTGATCAAGATAAATGAAGAGATCCGTTTTCATGAGGTTGAGCTCATTGGCCAGGAGTTGCGTGAAGCGATGGATGCCATGAAGGCGATTATCTGATTAGTGACCGGGTGACTGTGTTCAGGATTTGAAAGTCACCCGGTCACTTCCCGGTCACTTTTTGAAGGAGAAGCCCTGTTGAAAGACGTGGCTTTTCTGTATAAGTAAGTTTTTTCAGTTTTTTTGTATATTTGGCCAAAAACGGGTGATGAGTACAATCTCCTCTACTGATCAGGTATTTATAACCAGGCTTACCGGGATTATCCTTACTAATCTCGGAAATGAGCATTTTGGAGTGGCTGAATTAGCCCGGGCGTCAGGGATGTCACGCCTGGCTATCTATCATCGTTTATTGGCAATCACCGGAAAATCAACCACGCAGTTTATTCGGGAAGTACGTTTGCATCAAGCCATGGAATCGCTGCAGCAAGGATCGATAACTGCTTCAGAAGTGGCTTACAAGGTTGGGATTCGGCAGCCCGGCCTATTTCAATACCTGCTTTCATGAATATTTTGGCTTCCCACCCGGCGAAGTTTTAAAAAATGGGAGACAAGAATTGCCAGACAAGGACATTATGTTCGCAGATGTAACTGTAGAATCAGAAATGGTATCCGCCCTTGAAGACACAAAAAAAACACGATGGAAAGTTCCAGTCTGGAAAGTGCTTGGTTACGGCGCCATTAGTATTGTGATCTTTCTTGGTCTGGCTTTGTTGTTGAATATTTTAGTTTTTAAAAATCCCAACACCGATTTATTTGCCCATGTAAAAAACACAGATAAATCTATTGCTGTATTACCTTTTAAAAGTCTAAGCAGTGAGGTGGAAAATCAATATTTTGCTGAAGGAGTAACCAGAAGCATTTTGTATAACCTTATTCAAATCAGTGAAATTAAGGTGATTAATAGTCTGGTAGGAGAATTGGGAGGAAATACGCTGAATCTCAATGCAATGGCAGGCAAACTAAATGTTCGGTTTTTTCTCTCCGGTAGTGTACAAAAATCGGGCGAACAGATTTTGGTCATGGCGCAACTTACCGATATTACTAAAAATCAAATAATCTGGTCTGAAAAATACCCAAGAAAGCTTGCCGACATTTTTCTAATACAAAGCGACATAGCCAAACAGGTAGCCACAAATCTGCAATCAGTTATTGCGAAAAAAGAAAAGTATCAGATAGAAAAGATGCCAACCAAAAATATGGAAGCTCATGCCTGGTATGTAATGGGGCGTTATTTGATGGACAGGAGAAGTTATAGAGAGGTAGAGATCAGTAAATATATTACCCCTTTTAAAAATGCTATTGCTGCTGATCCGGAATATGCCGAAGCGTACGTAGGCCTGGCAGATGTTTATTTAACCTTTACAAAAACTAATTCTTACCCCCGACCGGAAGGCGATATAAGAGCAAAGGAAAATGTTCTAAAAGCACTCGAACTTAACAGTAACCTGGCAGAAGCACATACGACCCTGGGAGTAATTTTATACCGGTCTGAAATGAAATGGGAGGATGCCCGAAAAGAGTTGGAACATGCCATTGAGCTGAACCCCAATTATGGCCAGGCACACAGATACTATGCCGAATTGATGGAGATACTCCGCCAAAGAGAATTAGCAAAACTTCACTGTTTTAAAGCAGCAGAACTTGACCCCATTTCTCCATACCTGATTCTTTTGAAGGGACGTTTCCTTGAGAATGATGGGAAATTTGAGGAGGCTATCAAAGAATACAAAAAATTCATCGAAATGTATCCTGAAAATCCTTCGGGATATTGGTACTTATGGGATTTTTATTTAAAAACGGGTGAAGAGTTGAAAGCCTTGGAATCATTGCAACGAGTTCTTCAGTTTTATCCTGACGACAAACCATATGTTGATACAATAAAAGTGATATACGATAAACATGGAATGAAAGAACTTGAGAAATGGTTAAATGAATACAATATAAAATATGACGATCGGGAGAGCTGGAAAGCTATAGTTCTCTATTATAATAAAATAGGCGAAAAAGAAAAAGCGCTTGAATGGTTAGAAAAGACTTTTAAATGGCAAGATCAATATCTGCCGGATATGAATAGCTGGTCAGAGCTGGATAATCTGCGCAGCGAGCCCCGGTTTCAGGCTTTGCTGGGGAAAATGGGATTGACTGCTTACCAAAAATAAGACCAATGCTCCGCTACTATAACTTCCATAATCGCACGAATCAGATTCGTGCCTTCCATTCCCATTACCTCCATTCCTTTTGTTTAATTGACATTTTTGAAAGCCCAAGATAGAAAATGAAATTGGTCTGTCGAAATTGAATACAGAGTATTCGAAATCGAAACAATTTTAACGTTATCAAAATTCTTTGATAACGAAATTGGTATGCCCTCCCATGATTTTTAGCCGAATTTTACAGTGACGAAAGAAAGATAAATTGGTTTGATTTCGGATTTAAAAATTTGTATTAACATTTAAAAATTAAAGCTATGAAAACAACAATTATTATCATTTTGTGTTTGTTCGGTTCAATTATCACATTTGGACAAAATCAAAAAACAGGGGAGCAGATTACCTCTACTCCACCAGAATTTATGGGAATAAAAAGGCTTGTTCCTAGTATTGAAGAGAAATTTCCCACGATAGAAAGCTATCTTAGGAAGAATGTTACTTATCCTGAACGTGCCAAAGAACTCATGCAACAGGGTACTGAAGTTGTGAAGTTTATGGTTACTACAAATGGAGAAATAGCAAACATTAAAATTATCAACAGCGTTTCACGGGCGATTGATGAAGAAGTAATCAGAACATTATTTACTACCAACGGAATGTGGAAGTCTGGTCAGAACAATGGAATTCCCGGAGCGATGGAAAAAGTGGTCTCCATTGTTTTCAAACTGGAGGATTTACCGTTGAGTTTTTATGATTTGGGCAGGAAATATTTTACCAATGGAGCAAAAATGTTGTTCAAACAGCAAAATGCTAAAAAGGCATTGAAATATTTTGATAAAGGATTAATGCTTCTGCCCAATGAAACAGGTATGTTAGCTTTAAGGGGATTGTCCCGTTTTGAACTTGGTGATAAGGATGGAGCTTTGCGCGACTGGATCAGAATTAAGAATCTGGGTGGCCTGGAAGCGAATGGATTTAACGAGAGCCTTATTGAAATGAATGGATATGCTGAATTGAAACGGGTATTGGGGAACTAGGTTAAAACTTAAATAGATTTTTTAAAAGTGAGCGGGTGACTATTCAGGTAATGGACAGTCACCCGCTCACTTTTAGCACTCAATCAACCTGGCCACAACCCTCACCAGCGAACTGTCGGCTTCAATTTTCAACGGGAATGCAAACACTTCGAAATTGGGTATATTCAGGAGTTGATGCAGATTCGTCAGGTTTTCAAGGATCAGGATATTATTCCCCAATAGAATTTCATGAATCGGGTAGGGGTGATGATCGGGTGAACACCAGTCAAGACCAACCATTTTTACCCGTTGCTCAACCAGAAAACCTGCAAGTTCTTCCGTCAGGTCCGGGTAGGTTAAAAAGTACTCTTTTTCGCCGAAACGGTCACTTAAACCAGAATAGAACAGTATGATACTCTTTTCAGGAATTAAAGTGCGGTAGGACTCCCTAAATGCAATCTGATTTTCCCCCCTGACATCAATTAACACTCCGATTCCGGTAAAACGGTCAAGCGGAAGATCTGAAACTAATGGGGAGTCTGATATTTTATGAAACGGTCCATCCAGATGTGTCCCGACATGCATTTCGGAGGTTAACCTGAAATTGGTAAACCCATCGTTTTCTATCGATCGAACCTGTACAAGTTGCGTTGGTTCATCTCCCGGGAAAACGGGGCTGTTGTGCCGGATCGAATGAGTAAGGTCGACGAGGTTCATAATGAAGGAATTAAGAATGAAGGAATTAAGAATTAAAGAATTAAGGAATTAAGAATTTATTTTCATTTTTCATTCCTTCATTCTTCATTTTTCATTTTTCATTCTTTCATTTTTAATTTATTTTATATCCTGATCATTGACGATTCCTTAACCCACCCTTTATTCCCGTCGGGAAGACTGACATTTACCCATTCACCGAGTTTGTCGGTCAATTGAACTGTAATCCCTTCGTGGACAATAAACAGCTCAGTTCCTGTTTCACTTGGAGAGGCCTTTACCCGAACGCTGCGGTCGGTAATTACTGCAGAATTGTGATTTATCAATTTAGAGGTCAGGTGCGAACCAAAACCAAAGGTAATTGCGGATATTGAAACAGCTGCGACAGAAAACCAAAAGGCGAGCCGTTTTATACGATATGATCTTGCAAGGAGGAATAATCCGAATAAGGACAAAAACGCGAAGAACGTGATGATGCTCAATGTTCCCCAGAAATTTATGGATTGAGAGTTGATCATCTGTTTCCACCAGCGGAGGAAGCCAGGTTCAGGTATTGTGACGATATTGTCAACAATCTGGGTATGTGCAAGATCCAGATTGTAACGGATATCTTCATCGTTTGGGGCTAATTTACGCGCTCTTTCGTAATTTAAGATCGAATAGGTAGCATTGCCGGTTTTATAGAAGGCATTTCCAAGGTTGAAATATAATTCAGCGGATTCAAATCCCTGTGCTACAACAAACTGGTATTTTCTGATGGCATCCTGGTATTTGGCCGCATTGTAAAGCTGATTGGCTGCTGCAACCGAATCACTCATTGCTGATGACTGCCCGTTTGCGATAAGGCAGGCAAAAACAACTACCAGTAATAAGCTATATTTTCTGATTAAGTTTTTCATATTGAATTTTTCACTTTTCATTTCTTACTTAATTATCAGTTGATCTCCTTTTCCATCTGACTCATTACATCACATGCTTCGTCGTAGATATTGTGCATCTTTTGGTTTGCTTCGCCAGGTGCAAACCGGGCAAATTCACAGGTGTCGAGAATCTGAATAAAACGGGTTATCACTGTTTCCGTGGCTTTATGATTTGCCAGTTCGGAAGAAGCCTTTTCCTTGTTTAATTCCGCAAATGGAATAGTCATCTTGTCACTCAGGTAACCCCAGAATGCACGTGTAACCGACTCGTAGAACTTCTCCGTCGCGCCGTTATTCAGATGAAGGCTTGCCTCTTTTAATCTGCGCAAGGCCACCTTACTAGCTTTCTTATTTTTCACCCGGGCCACATTGGCATTTTCGCGGATCCGTTTTTGGTAGAAAAGGTAAAGTGTTAAAAGACCTAATGCCCCAATCAGATAGATCAGGTAGAAGCCAAAACTTCCAAAAAATACTTCCCCCTTGGGCTTTAACTCGATATTTCCCTGTTTGATAAACCGGATGTCTTTGCCAAGGTATTTTACATCCTCTTTAGAGACTGAACTCGTTACCGATTTGGAAGATGACCCATCGCCTTTGGCAACGTGAATTTTAAACTCCTGGGATGATTTTGTAGCGTACCTTCCGGCAACAGGATCGAAATAGACAAAATTAACCGGTGGGATGGTGTAATCCCCTGCAAATCGGGGCAGGAATAGATATTCAAACGATATATTTCCTGTAAGACCCTCCGCAGTGGCGTTATAATTGCTTTGTGTCTTTGGATCGTAGACCTCAAAGTCAGCTGGTAATTTTAATTTTGGAGCATTGATCAGCTTGATATTTCCGTTGCCGCTGACATCAATTCGCAGCGTAATTGCGTCGTTCTCCTTGACGTTGGTTGAGGTGATCGATGAACGGAGGTCAAAGCGCCCCACAGCTCCTGAAAAATCGGCCGGACCCGAAGGTAAAGGATTTACTGTGACAATTACAGGATCACTTGTGACAGTCGCTTTAACATTGGCGAAGTTATCGAAGAAATCGTCAAAGAAGCTTTTGGGTTGTTTCACCCGTTGTTGGACAATGCAATCAATTTTTACTTTCCCAATCGTAATTACTCCGGTTTGCTGAGGGAATAAAAGTGTTTTCTTTAATGTGCCAACGTTATAAATCTCACCATTGTAGGATTCCCGCTGAAGTGAGATCTGTTGCGGTAGGGCTACGTCCTGCGACCAGAATCCTTCAAAACTGGGCAGGTTGATATCCTCAAATCCATTCAGATTAACCTTTGAGTAAATCTTGATCGTAGCCATGGCATGATCGCCTTTGTACAAATTTTTGCGATCAATAATTAATTTGACGAAAAGATCAGATTTCTGGACACTTCCCGGAGTTGTAGTAGGCTGTTCTGTTCCCCCTCCGGCAGGTTTTGCTGACCCTTTGACAACTTCAATGGTGAGTGAATTTGAGGTCACTGTCGTTCCATTAACATTGATAGATGCGGGATTAACAGTAAACTTGCCATCTTTCTTTGCCCTCAGAATGAAGAGATAAGAGAATGATACCGATTGGGAACTCACCCCGTTTATGATTTGAAAAGAGCTGCTCTGCGATGTTGATGGCCCCATAAGTACATCGAAATCAGATAATTCAGGCAGTTTTAGATTCTGGCCCTTCGCATTTAAAGTGAAAGCAAGCCGGAACTGTTCACCAAGTTCCACTATTTTAGGTGCCTCCATTGTAAAGCTCACCTGCTGGGAAAACCCGGGTAAACTTAATAGTAAAACACATACTAAAAGGTAGATATGCTTTAGACTCATAACGTCTTTATATATTTTATTAACAATAATATTCAAAAATAGTTATTCCTTACCAGTTTTTATCTACTTTAATTTTCTCAGCCCGCTGTGCCTGTGCTTTTTTTACTTTTTCCTGAGTCTGTTTTTCATCATTCTCAAGAGCTTTTAACATCTGCTCAGCACTCTGTTTGGAGATCTTATTCTGCTGAGGCTGCTGTTTCTGGTCCTTATTATCCTGGTCCTTATTCTGATCCTGTTTATCCTTATCTTTATTCTGATCCTTTTTATCTTTATCCTTGTCTTTGTTCTGATCTTTTTTATCCTTGTCTTTATCCTTATCCTTGTCCTTTTTATCCTGATCCTTCTTCTTTTGATCCTGATCTTTCTTCTTCATCTTCATGGCGTAAGCCAGGTTGTACTTGGTTTCAGGGTCATTAGGATTGATTCGTAACGCTTTTTCATAGGCTTCAATGCTTGGGTCAAATTTTTTCTGAGCAAGCAATGAATTTCCAAGGTTGTGATAGACAAACGTTTTTTCGACCGGGTCCTTTGTTTTATCGGCAAGTTTTTCGAATTCAGAGGCTGCCTGATCAGGCTTGTTTTGTTTGTAAATGGAATTTGCAAGATTGAACTGCCATTTGAAATCGTCTGGCTTTAGTTGCAATGCCCTTCGGTAGGCAACTTCCGCTTTTCCAAAACTTATGGTATCAAGCTTGGTAGTATCTTTCAGTCCATCATTGTAATAGCCGTTTCCTTCACGGATGAATTTTCGTTCTTTTTGTGCAAAGGCCCCAAGGGCAATGACAACTATCAGCAGGAATAATATTATTTTCTTCATCACAGTACTCATTTTTGGTTTCCAAACAGCCTGAAATTTCGAAGCCATTTGTTTTTCCGGTCGAGAATCATAAAATCGATCAGGATCAAAATAAGGGCAAGCAGAATAAACAGGGGGAACTGATCATTATATTCAGAATAATCGCGTGAATTCAGTTCCGATTTCTCCATTTTTTCGATTTCATTGAAAAGATTATTTAAGCCAACCTCGGCATTATTGGCTCTGATATAGGTTCCTCCACCTGCCGTAGCAATCTGGGTTAACATGTTTTCGTCAAGTTTTGTAACGACAATGTTATTCTGCTTATCTTTCAGAAAATCTCTGCTTCCGGTTCCACCTACCGGGATTGGTGCCCCCTGCGGGAGTCCCATACCAATCGTATGAACGATGATTTTTTTCTCCTGCGCCTCTTTCGCTGCACCAACCGCGTCATCTTCATGATTTTCACCGTCAGTGATTACGATTACCGCTTTACTTCCTGTAAATTCAGGTGTAAATGATTTCATGGCCATTTGAATCGCCGCACCAATGGCTGTTCCCTGAACCGGCACAATGCTGGTATTTATAGCGTCGAGAAACAATTTGGCTGAGACATAATCGGTGGTGATCGGAAGCTGGACGTAGGCCTGACCGGCAAAAACTATCAAACCGATTTTATCGTTACGAAGCCTTTCAGTCAGTTTGGCAATGGCCCTTTTGGCCCGCTCAAGCCTGTTCGGTTTTATATCCTCGGCCATCATACTGTTCGAGACATCAAGTGCAATAATCAATTCAACACCTTTGCGTTTCGAAGTCACAAGTTTTGATCCGAACTGTGGCTGTGCCAGTGCACCGATGATAAAGGCTAATGCCAACATCCATAGTGTGAATTTAATAAATGGACGGTTGCCTGATACACTAGGCATAAGCTGGGCTATTAAGGCCCTGTCGCCGAACAGACGCAATGAGCGAAGTCTGTTTAACCTTGAAAGTATAAACAAGACTACGAACACCGGAATGACCAGCAGTAAATAGAAATATTCCGGATGTGCAAATCTAAATGATTCCATAACTCAATTTTTTTTCTGATTCCTTTACGGAATGTGCCTGAAAACTGCGAATTGCAGAATTAAAGCCAGCAGCGCAAGGATAAGGGCTCCGAGGGCAAACCTGCGATATTCCTCATTCTTTTTGCTGAACTCTTTATTTTCAATCTTCGACCGTTCCAACCGGTCGATCTCTTTATAAACTTCAATCAATGTCTTATTGTTGGTAGCACGGAAGTATTTCCCGTCGGTAGTGTTGGCAATATCCTGCAACGTTTTCTCATCGATTTTTACCTCCATGTCACGCATCTGGACACCAAAGGGGGTCTGAACCGGGAAAGGAGCTGTTCCTATTGTTCCAATTCCGATTGTGTAAACCCTTATGCCAAAAGTTTTTGCAATTTCAGCCGCAGTAATTGGCGCAATCTCTCCCCTGTTATTCTCCCCGTCGGTTAGCAGAATAATTACGCGTGATTTTGCTTCGCTATCCTTTAACCTCGAAACGGCATTGGCGAGTCCGAGTCCGATAGCTGTTCCATCTTCGATCATTCCGCTTTGCAGATCCTGGAAAAGGTTAATCAAAACAGCCCGGTCAGTGGTAAGGGGGCATTGGGTAAAGCTTTCAGCAGAAAAGACCACTAATCCGATCCTGTCGTATTGCCTCCCCGATACGAATTTTGTAGCAACTGCTTTTGCTGCTTCAAGTCTGTTGGGCTGAAAGTCGCGTGCAAGCATTGAACTCGACAAGTCAAGTGCGATCATAATGTCAATTCCTTCGACAGTCTGGTTTTGCCAGCTGTCGGAGGATTGCGGCCTCGCCAGACAAACTATCAATAGTGTCAGCACCCCAATTTGGAGCACGAAGACAGCATGACGTAAGGCGTGCTTCCAGGTTAGAGGCGTTTTTCGCAAAGCCTCAATCGAGCTGATCTGAATACTTGCCTTCGACTTTTTTTGACGCAGAATATACCAGACAATCATTGGAACTAACCCAAACAACAGATAAAACAGTTCAGGTTTTGCAAATATGATAGTATTCATAACTGATTTTCCTCTTTGTTAGCTTTCAAATCGACAGTAACATCCTCCTTTTGAACCGTTTTAACGGGTTCAGGAATCTCATTGACTACCTCATTTGTCGTTTCCTTAACGAAAAGATAGGCATTCGAAAGCATATTGAAATTTTCGTCCGGAAGTGGTGTGAGCTTCGCAAACTTCACAAGATCTGCCAATTCGAGGATCTCTTTTAGTTCGAGGATCGATTTGGTATCGATTTGCGCCTTCAGTTCTTTAAATCCACTCAGAATCTCGGGTGTTGTCTGCTCCATGGCAGCCATCACAAATCGCTCTTCGATATAAATCCGGATAATGTCGGTAAGCCTCGTATAGTAATCCTTAACTTTCTCCTGTTGCCACAAATTCTCATTTTTTAATTTATCCAACTCCTGTAAAGCAATTATATGAGGGGGTAATTTGGGCTTGGGAGGTCTTTGAAACAGCGGTCTGTTTTTATTTCTACGGCTTATAGCATAGATCACCAAAAATACAAGAGCGGCAAGCAGAATAATAGCAAGCAGCCATGGGGCGATCTCCTTAAATGTAACGGGCGCGGTAAATGGTTTTTTAATATCCACAGGACCCTTTTTCAGGTCTACCGGCGGGAATTTTACAAACAGGATTAAACTATTGCTTTTAAGTGAATCGGTTATTTCTCCATGTTTTACCTTAAAATAGAATGAGGGGATATAATGGGCACCGCTGTCGAAGCAGGTAATCAGATAGGTTTGCTTCAACTGAATTCGGGTACCTGCAACCTTGGAAGTATCTATTTTTGATCTTTTCAGCACTTCAACCTTCTGAATAGAATCGGGCAATTGGGGAAATATAACTTTCGCTCCGGCCTCCTGCTCAACGACAACCAGCAACTTAATCTGATCTCCCAACCAGATCGAGTCATGTTCAAGAGCAGTTTTCAGCCTGATCTCCTGACCGTTTACCAGCAAGAGCGACATGAAAAATATACCCAATAAGCATATATATTTCAATTTAACAGTTCTGTTCATAATTTGTGTTCCCTTTTCTTGAAAAGCGCAACAAGCGACTTTACGTAATCTTCACGTGTACTGATGTTTACGTAGTCCAATCCCGTTCTTTTCAGTAAGTTATCCAGTTGTTTATTCCTGTTGCTCCAATGCCTTCTGTATGTTTCGCGCACACTTCTGCTTGACGAATCGACCCAAAGATATTCGCCGGTTTCGGCATCTTTGAATTTGATCATTCCAACGGATGGTAATTCTGCCTCGCGTTCGTCATAAATCCGGAGTCCCACCATGTCGTGTTTATTGTTTGCAATCGACAGGGCTTGCTCCATGGATGCAGGATCGTCCATTAAATCGGAAATGATAAAAGCGGTAACCCGCCGTTTCATTGCATTGGTGAGGTATCGTAATGCCACAGAGACATCTGTTTTTCTTGAAACAGGTTCAAACTCGATCAGTTCACGAATAATCCTTAAGGTATGTGTTCTCCCTTTTTTGGGAGGGATAAATTTTTCAATTTGATCGGAAAAGAAGATAACGCCTATTTTATCATTATTCGAAATGGCCGAAAATGAAAGTATAGCAGCAAGCTCCACGATGACGTTCTTTTTTAAACGTTCGACGGTTCCAAATTCCCGGGACCCGCTTACGTCGACCAGCAACATGACTGTCAGTTCCCGCTCTTCTTCAAAAATTTTGATAAACGGGTGGCCATATCGCGCAGTTACGTTCCAGTCGATGTTCCGGATATCGTCACCGAACTGGTATTCACGTACTTCACTGAATGCCATACCACGCCCTTTGAAGGCGCTGTGATATTCCCCGGCAAAGATATTGCGGGAAAGCCCTTTGGTCTTTATCTCAATTTTCCGAACTTTTTTTAATAGTTCCGATGCTTCCACTTTTCTAATTTATTGAATTACTGACAATAATAAGACATGCCGCGTTATTCACGACAATGATTTTGTTATTCGTCCACTAAGGAACTTCAATGGTATTCAATATTTCGCTGATGATCTCCTCGGTTGTGAGGTTGTTGGCTTCAGCTTCGTAACTCAATCCGATACGGTGGCGTAATACATCATGGCATACGGCCCTGATATCCTCGGGAATCACATAACCACGACGTTTGATAAACGCAAATGCCTTGGCTGCCTGAGCCAGACTGATCGATGCACGCGGAGAAGCTCCATAGGTAATCATCTCTTCAAATTTGGCCAATCCGGCTGCTTTTGGTTCACGTGTTGCAAATACGATATCGACAATATATTTCTGGATCTTTTCATCCATGTAAACCTCTTTCACGATATCCCTGGCTCTGACAATATCTTCAGGTGTTAAAACCTTTTGTGCCTTTGGGAACTCTTTCAAAAGGTTCATCTGAATGATTAATCGCTCTTCCTCCTTTTTAGGATAATTAAGCACCACTTTTAACATAAACCGGTCGACCTGTGCTTCGGGTAAACGATAGGTTCCCTCCTGCTCGATCGGATTTTGGGTTGCCATTACCAGGAATGGATTTTCCAGCGGATAGGTGTGTGCACCAATGGTAACCTGGCGCTCCTGCATCGCCTCAAGCAATGCCGACTGTACTTTGGCAGGTGCACGGTTGATCTCATCGGCCAATACGAAATTTGTAAAAATTGGCCCTTTGCGAACCATAAACTCTTCACTCTTCTGACTATAGATCATTGTACCGATTAAGTCAGCAGGCAAAAGGTCAGGGGTAAACTGAATCCTGGCGAATTTTGCATCGATGGTATTTGCAAGTGTGTTAATTGCCAGTGTCTTTGCCAATCCCGGGACACCTTCCAAAAGGATATGTCCATCGGAAAGTAATCCGATCAACAAGCTTTCAACCAAATGTTTCTGCCCTACAATTACCTTGTTCATCTCCATGGAGATAAGATCTACAAATGAGCTTTCCCGCTGAATTCGTTCGTTAAGTTCTCTAATATCCAATGTCTGATTCATAATCCAATAGATAATTAATTATTGTGCTTTAAAAACGGTTACGAAAATAGCATTTTGAATTGTTTCATTAGCCATGATTTAATTAAAAAATGTTAAGTGTATCGTTAATCCCAATGAATGCACCCTATATTCTAATTGTTTTTTGAGCTTTCCCGCTGAAATTTGATCTGATCGTTCGATTTTGAAAGGAATTTGAATTTAAAAATAATCTGAATATTATCATCATTCCGATAAATTAAAGTCCTACTTTTGCGGTAGAATACGTCACTAAGCTGTTCATCCTATTATGGCCAGTGATAAAAATGGATATTTAAAGCATTAATAATCTATTGTTTATGAAGCCCAAGATAGCCGCACAATCGGGTACATTCGAATCAAGCGATGTCATTTTCCTGATCGAACCGCTCCCCGATAATTCGGGACGGAAACTCGAAATCTCTTCAACAGTGATGCAACAGTTTGGTGCCAGTTTCAATCGCATCGTCCTTGAAATGCTCGATAGCTACGAGATGACTGATATTCATCTGATTGCTAAAGATAAGGGGGCCCTTGAGCCAACCATTAAAGCCCGGCTTGAGACAGCCATAAAACGATCATTGGAACAACAGGAGGGGACTCTTAAATAACCGGATCAACTATGACGAAAAATTTCAAAAAACGGAGAACCATGCTTTATATTCCCGGAAATAATCCGGCGATGATTCAGCAAGGGGGAGTTTATGGAGCAGACAGCATTCTGCTCGATCTGGAGGATGCAGTGGCATTGAATCAAAAGGATGCTGCCCGCGCACTGGTTCGTAATATGATTAAAGTGGTCGATTTTTACGATGCCGAAGTCTGTGTAAGGATCAATCATCTGAGTACCCCTTTCGGGCTGGCTGACCTGGAAGAGATCGTGCCGCTTCAACCTTCCGCAATCCGCTATCCGAAAACGGAATCCCCTGAGGAGGTCGCTGAATTATTGAAAATTATTGAGCGGATTGAAGACCGGCATGGCCTGCCTCACAATAAGATGACCCTTCATGCGATGATTGAAACTGCAATGGGGGTTCAGAATGTATTTAATATTGCGAGCATGTTCAGCCGCGTTGATGCAATAACCATCGGTGGACAGGATCTTACTGCCGATATGAACATTGTCTATACACCCGATGGAGTCGGGATCGATTTTGCGCGCAAACGAATTGTAATGGCCGCAAAAGCAAGTCACATCGATGTTATAGATACTGTCTTTCCTGATGTAAACGATGAGGAGGGTTTGCGCAGGGAGACTGAATATGCCAAGAAGATCGGATTTACAGGAAAGGCGGTTATCAATCCACGACAGATTGATATTATTCATAAGGTTTTCACTCCAACTGAAGAGGAGATCCGAAAAGCCTACCATATCGTTAAGGAGTTTCAAATGAATACCGCTGCCGGCATTGGTGTTTTTGCCATTGATGGTAAAATGATTGATGCACCCGTAGTTGCGCGGGCTCAATATATTCTGAAGCTGGCGAATGTGACGGTCGGATAAACATTTGCCAGAACAAGAATGTAGAGACGCGATTAATCACGTCTCTACCACAGTCAAAATGAAAATACTATAAAAAGATCGATCAATGTTAAACAGCTTAGGGAGGGAAATTCCTGAATATATTGAGGGAATTGGTAAACTGGAACCATTTCAGGGGGCTTTGGCGAAACTGCGTAAAGGGTGGATGGATGAACCTACGATTCCAGCTCCAAACAGGGCTTATCTGCCTCATCAAAGTAAACTGTGCAAGACGCTGGAAGAGGCAATTATCCGGAGTAATCCCCATAATGGGATGACTGTCTCTTTTCATCATCATCTGAGAAATGGCGATATTCTGTTGGTTCAGACGCTGAATATTTTGCATAATATGGGAATTCGTGAGATCACCCTGGCCTCCTCTTCGCTCAATGAGTGCCATGATCCTATCCTCCCATACCTGGTTGATGGAACAGTTACCCGTATTTTTTCCTCCGGTATCCGAAACCAATTAGGCCGTGCAATCGCGTTGGGTGTTCTCGAAACTCCTGTTGTAATTCATTCCCATGGCGGCAGAGTACGCAGTATTCATACCGGAAAAATCAAGATCGACCTTGCAGTGATTCCTGCTTCGGCAGCCGATTGCGAAGGGAATGCAACAGGTTCGCACGGGAAATCGGCCTTTGGTTCAATTGGTTATGCAGTTATTGACGCCAGATATGCCAAAGAGGTGATTGTCGTGACCGATAACCTTGTTGATTATCCCTGCATTCCACTCTCGATCTCGCAGAATTTTATCGATCATGTGGTTGTCGTTGACTCGATAGGGGATGCTTCCAAAATTGCAACGGGAACAACCCGTATTACCAAGTCGCCGATGGACCTTAGGATTGCAAAACTCGCGGCTGATGTTATTGAACACTCCGGCTTTTTTGTCCCTGGCTTTGCATTTCAGGTTGGTGCAGGGGGCGCTTCACTCGCCGTAGCCAAATTTATCCGCGAAAAGATGCGGGACAAAGGGATAAAGGGGAGTTTTATGCTCGGTGGTATCACCTCATACTGCGTTGATATGCTCAATGACGGTCTCTTTGAAACCCTCTTTGATGTGCAATCATTTGATGCAGTGGTAAGTAATTCGCTGTTGAATAACCGCAGGCACATTGAAATCCCGGCTGCCCTTTATGCAAATCCGTTTAATTGTGGTTGTATCACCAATAAAATTGATGTTGTGGTCCTTGGGGCATTGGAGATCGATGTTGATTTTAATGTCAACGTGATCACCGGCTCAGAAGGCTATATCCGCGGTGCCTCAGGAGGCCATTCCGATACTGCCTCGGGCGCAAAATTAACGGTTGTGGTTTGTCCCTCGTTCCGTGGCAGAATACCTATCATCAAAAAGCGGGTTCATACCATTGTCACCCCTGGCGAAACAGTTCATGTCCTGGTGACCGAACGCGGAATATGCGTAAATCCGGCATTTAAAGAACTCGAAGAAAATCTCAGAAGAGCTGGACTTAACATTAAGGATATTCATGACCTTGAAATAGAGGTTGATACGATAACAGGTGTTCCGGGTCCACTTGAATATACCGACAAAATCGTTGGTGTTGTCGAGTATCGCGATGGAACTATTATCGATGTGATTCATCAGCTAAAGGAGAAATGAGAAAGAGGCAAATAGGCAATAGTTATTTAGGCAATAGATATTTAGAGTGTAAACTTTTAGGTTTTGAAGTAACTGAAGAAATAGTATGTTATGAGTTTCAAAAACCTAATCTTCTAACCTCCTACTGCCTATTCCCTTCTGCCTATTGCCTACAGCCTAAATACCTAATCTCCTAAAAACAACAGTTATCGAACCACTAGAATCCATATTGGAAGCCCGTGATCATAGGGCTTTTCTCAAGAATCAGCTTGCACTTAAGGGGTTACCAACACTGAGTTTAACCCTCAATATTCCTGGTTATCCCAAGAGTAATGCCACTGTTAAAACTTTTTTCGATTATTGTCTGCGAGATTTTAAGTACTTCATGAAAGCTTATCTGGTAGATATTGTTGATAAAGATGTTATTGAAGGGTGTGACGCAGCCGGGGATTTTTATTTTGCCCCTTGTGGGACAAATAGTTTATCGCTTGATGCAATAAAGCAATACTGCGAAGCGTTTGAGCAAAACCACCCGCTTGGACGGTTTATCGATGCGGATCTGAATGACCAGTTTGGAAACACCGTTTCGTCGGGCAAATCAAAAATATGTTTTTTTTGTCTCGAACGGCCGGCAATCGAATGTCGCAGGGAGAATACCCATGAACCGGAAGAGTTAAGAGCTTTTATGTTTCCCAGGATGGAGACTTTTTCAAGACAACAGCGTGAGAACCGAATCGTGAAAAAACTCTCCTCCTTGGCCCAACTGGCCATCCTTGATGAAATTTCCCTCTCACCCAAACCGGGTCTGGTGGATAAATTCAGCAGTGGAAGTCATACTGACATGAATTACCGGACCTTTCTGAATTCAACATCAGCAATCGCTCCATGGTTTGCAGAATTGGTTCAGGCAGGCTTTTCCTTTGAAGGTTACGATCTTACCCGGGCTCTTCCGCTGATTCGCCGCATCGGTTTGAGCATGGAAACTGCAATGAATGAATCAACGCAAAATGTCAATACCCAAAAGGGGATCATATTCCTTATGGGACTTGCTCTTTTTAGCTGCGGAAGGGTTTTAGGCAGGCATGACCAATTTACTGTTAAGGAGTTCAGAATGATTGTTAGCGAGATCTGCAGAGGCATGGTCCGCAATGAACTTCAGGGCTCCACCCTGGAAGGAAAAAGTCACGGTATGGAGACTTTTCTTAACTATGGTTTCAGCGGAGCACGCGGGGAAGCAGAAAGTGGTTTTGAGACGGTTTTCAACTATGGTTTGCCGCAGCTGAATGGAATTACTGAATTAAAGGACCAGGCTTTGATCAACTGTTTTTTGGCGATTGCTTCAAACAACATCGATACAAACATCCTGTATCGGAGTAATCCGCAGGTTTTGGGTAAGTTTCAGGAGTTATGTAAAATGACACTGGACGATTTCAATGACCGAAATTATTCAGCGGTTATTGATTTCTGCAAAAAAGAAAATATTTCTCCCGGAGGATCAGCAGATCTGCTGGCTGTGACTATTTTTGTATGGTCAGTAATTAATACCGAAATATTGTAAAGACGCGCCGTGGTGCGTCTCTACAGCGGAATTGTAAATTAATGAAAAAACAAACAGAATAAATGACCTTTGAAGATACTGACTTCCGGCAGGAGACTCTTGATCTGGAAAATCCATTTGACGTAAAACTTGTGAAGGATTTTCTGTTTAGCCTGGGTTTTGACTTTGATCCCTCAGACGTTGAATGCACAATGATCGTCTATAATTTAAAGGGTGATATTGTCGGGACCGGGTCTCATATGGAGAGGATCCTTAAATATGTTGTCGTTTCTCCCAAATTTCGTGATACAACGGCTTTCGCGCTGATCGTGACCTATATGACGGAGAAGCTGCTGAAGATTTATAAGCATACTTTTGTGTTTACACGTCCCGAAAATTCATTACCATTTACCGGCCTTGGCTTTACCGAAATCGCGAAGGCAGAGCCATTGTATGTGTTACTTGAGTTTGGTTTCGAATCGATTATTACCTATCAGGATTATCTTAGGACCTTAATTATTCCTGCTAAAACCGGGGAAGTTGCTGCCTTGGTTGTCAATTGTAACCCTTTTACAAACGGACATAAATTCCTGATTGAGAAGGCTTCGTCCGAAAATGAGGTGGTCTATTTATTCGTCGTTGAGGAGGACCTTTCTGCCTTCCCCTTCTCGGTAAGATGGGAGTTAATCCGGAAAGGGATCAGTCATCTGAATAATGTTGTGATGGTCCGCGGAGGGATGTATATTGTCTCAGGGTCTATATTCCCTGCCTATTTTTTGAAGAATGAACAGGTTAGTGACGTGATGCAGAAGCAGGCAGAACTTGATGTCCGGATTTTTGCCAACTATGTTGTTCCAATCCTGGATATAAAAAGGCGCTATGTCGGAACGGAATTTTCCTGTAAAACTACTGAAGCTTATAACCTGGCTATGAAGACCATTTTGCCACAAACGGGTGTAGAAGTTATTGAAGTTATGCGAAAAGCAATAGGTCTTGATTCGGATAATGGTCCAGATTATATCAGCGCATCGAAGGTTCGGGAAGCGATTAAAACAGGTAAGCTCGATGATGTTATTGATTTCCTGCCCGATTCGACGCGTGATTTTTTGTATTCTGACGATTCCCTGGATATTAGAAAAAAGATCAAAGAGGGGAAGGGGAGGCACTAACACTGGTGTTTTGCAACAAAATAATACATGGCGGGTGGTTTTCCACCAGATTCACTTAAATTCGTGAACATATAAGATACTCAGTTTTTAAGTTTATGTTTGAATCCAATTTGATCCTTCAAACCGGTAATATAGTGTTAAGGCGAATAGTTTCCGATGATTTTAAATCCTTTGAATCATTGATTAATGATCCATCGATGTGGATCTATTTTACCTCTGATTTGTCTGTTCGATTAGAATTGTCTGCCTGGGTCGAAAATGGTATCGTTGAACATAAAAATTATATCCGTTTACCATTTAGTATAATTAATAAATCTTCTGATGCAGCGATATTTTATTCAACTCGCATACGATGGAACAGCCTACCATGGCTGGCAAATACAGCCCAATGGCATTTCAGTGCAGGAAACTTTGGAAAAAGCGTTGTCTGTAGTGGCACGTGAAACTGTTGCAGTTACTGGTGCCGGGCGAACCGACTCGGGGGTTCATGCCTCATTTTATGTGGCCCATTTTGAGGTTGGAAATGAGAGTCTCGATAGCGATAAAATCATCCATAATCTGAATTGTTTATTACCTGGGGATATCGCGATCCAACGGATTTTCAAGGTGCATCCTGAAGCTCACGCACGGTTCGATGCGCTGAGTCGTACTTATAAATATTATATTGTCAAAGCAAAGGATCCGTTTCAACGTTATTATGCAGCGAAGGAGTCAAGAGTTCCAAATCTTGAAAGGATGAATGAGGCCGCTCTGAAATTATTTGATTATGAGGATTTCACGAGCTTTAGCAAACTAGGAACAGATGTTAAAACGAATAATTGCAGGGTCGACCTGGCCCTATGGGTGGATGAAGGGGATAAGTATGTTTTTACTGTCAGGGCGGATCGCTTTCTGCGGAATATGGTAAGGGCAATTGTGGGCACCTTGCTTGATGTCGGATTTGGAAAAATGACCATTGACCAATTCTGTAAAGTTATCGAAGCAAAGGATCGTAATGCTGCCGGGGCCAGTGTTCCTGCCAAGGGACTTTTTTTGGTCGATATTGGTTATCCGGAAGCGCTTGAAGAAGGATTGATCAGGCCAGGCAAACTCCTTAAATAAAGTTGTTTATTCTTCTCTGTTCCAGATATCCCAGGCGGCAAGCGCCTGAAGATGGAGCATCTCCAATCCGTTTTTAATGGTTGCTCCGCGCTTTCCCCCCTGTTTCAGAAATTCAGTGATCTCCGGATTATAAACAAGATCGAATAATAAATGCCTTGGGGTTATCCACTCAAACGGAATAGCAGGACACCCTTCGATATTTGGATAAGTTCCTATAGGAGTTGTGTTTATAATGATTTTATAGCTCTCCATTACATCTTCGTCCAGTTCATCATAGGAAATTTCCCCTTTTTCTTCCGGATTGCGTGAAACTAAAATTGAATCTATATGGAGATTTTCCAATGCTTTCACCACTGCCTTTGAAGCTCCCCCTGTGCCGAGCACCAGAGCTTTATGATGATATTCCTGCAGCAACGGCCTGATCGATTGCTGGAAACCATGAATATCTGTATTGAATCCATGTAATGTGATTTTTTGGCCTGACCGATGAATTTTAATCGTATTGACTGCTTTAATCTGCATGGCCGAATCATCGATTTGGTCCAGAAAAGAGATAACCTGCTCTTTATAGGGAATCGTCACATTCAACCCTTCAAGGTTAGGATGAGCATCAATGAGTTGCTTAAGCTCATTGATGCCAGGTATTTCAAAGTTGAGGTATTCGGCATCAATCGCTTCTTCAGCGAATTTTCCGGTAAAGAATTTTCTGGAAAAGGAGTGAGAAAGAGGAAAGCCGATCAGGCCAAATTTACGTTTCATTTTTGCGAAAAGAAATTACTTATTGAAATTTCTCAATCAGTTTTTTGATCCAGGGTTTTGACTGCAGCCCCGGGAAATCGAGAAACATTTCGGAGTGCATCGAATAATTCATCGTAAGGGCTTTATGAAGATACGTTTTGGCAAGCTGTAAATTGCTGTTCTCGGCAAGGTATCCGGTTAGCTTGTAAAGTAATTGAACGTTATCTGCAACAGCACTTTCCGCCTGAAATAATGTTTGGATCGCCAGATCTGTCTGGTCGTAATGATAAAAGAAATCTGCAAGTGAAATCCAGAAATCGGCATTCGATTCCTCTATTTCAATTGATTTCCTGAAGGCAATCAATGCATCTTCGTAATGATCAAGCGCCGCGTTCACCTTCCCAAAGGCGTTCCAGAAATCGGCACAGCTATCATCGAGTTTAATAGCTTTTTTCAGAAATACAATACTTTCAGCAAGGTTCTCTTCAACCATAAGTACAACGCCGGCACCGTACCATCCGTCTGCATTACTTGAATCAAGTTGTATTGCCTGTTTGTAATATTGGTACGATTTTGTATAATCTTCAAGTTGAAAATAACACTCCGCGATATAGACCCTGGCATCTGAAGAATTCTTGTCAAAACGCAAATAGTCGAAATAATAGGTCAATGCCTCAGAATATCTTTCAATGGTCGAGAGTGTATTGGCCTTATTGAAAAGTGCGGAAGCATAATTTTCGTCGATCGCCAGCGCATAATCATAAGCTTCAATGGCTCTGTCGTACTCCTCTAATCGGGTGTAAATTATTCCCAGATTATACCATGCTGACTCTGCAAATGGATCAAGATCAAGATATTCATTGTAAATACGGATGCTTTTATCATCTTCACCCAACTTGTCATAGCAAAATGCAAGATCATAGAGTACGCTATCATTTTTGGGATTTTCCTGGTATGCTTTTTCCAGGAAATAGGTTGCCTTGTTATAGTCGGTATTCTGAACATAACTGGCACCAATGTTGTAAAGCAATTCATCCCGATCTTCGAACGAAAATTTTTCTGCTTTGCGGTAACAGTCATATGCTTTAGGCTCATCACCCTGCAAACTGTAACAGTTTCCAAGCATTAAAAGCAGTTCCGGATTTGTGCTCTCGATTTCCGAAAGCATTTTAAGCAACGTTAGTGCCTTGTCAGTTTTAAGCTGGCCAATTAGTACCTGTGCTTTTTTTATCTTAACTATCAAGGAGTTAGGATGCTGGGATATTGCGATTTCGCACGCCTGCAAAGCATTGGTTAACTGGCTCTTGTCTATATAGTGATCGACAATGTGCTCGAAGTCCGCCACGTCAAAGAAAACCATCTGCTCTTCAGACAGCATTCTCTTATAACGTTTCACGATACCGGCAAACTCCTTACTTTCGGAATTTTCTCTTGCCCCTTCCCACATTGCCATACTTCAGTAATTTAGGTTGCAAAGATAACAATTAGAGTTATAATGGTTGATGTTCACTGCGCAAAAGATCATTTATCGTTTTTACCGGATTGAAGGTGATGATCGGAACCTCGACAAATAAGGTAATCCAATCAGCCATAGCTCCGTTCCATAAGCCTGGTAGCTCCTGCGCTTTAAGCATCTTGCCATCTTTTGATTTAGAGGAAATAAATCCTGTTTCAGGATCCCTGTACTTCAGAAGATCAAATTTTTCACCTTTGTAATTACGCACACCACACACCAGGTCAACCGGGTTGAAATGGGTGGAATGGCGTGCTATCTCATGTTGTTTCAGGTCATTATTATCTATCTGGCTGCTTTCAACCACCTGAAGGGAGACTGTTCCATCGGTGTTTTCAGCCCAGAATGGTCCACCTCCGGGTTCACCTTCGTTTTTTACCATCCCGCAAACCCTGATCGGTCGGTTGAGTTTCCGATGCAGATAGTGAATTAAGGTCGCTTCATCGGCATCGTATTGCTTGTCAACAGGCTCAATACAAAGCTCTTTTTCTGTAAATTCGATGATTTCATCCATCTGCTTCTCTGAAATAGTGTTAGTTTCAAGAAACCGTAAGTAGCCGAATATACGTTCCTGGTATTCAGACAACAGAAGGGCCAGAGCCATTTTGAACCGCACTGTTTCTTCCTTTAACCGGTCAGGAACTACATTGTCGATGTTTTTAACGAAAAGTATATCACCATCAATCTCATTTAAGTTATCAAGCAGCGCTCCATGACCTGCAGGCCGGAAAAAGAGGCTGCCATCGGAAAGCCTGAAAGGATTATTGTCGGGATCGACAGCAATCGTATCAGTAAACGGTTTTTGTTCTGAAAAAGAGATGTTATATTTTACACCATATTTAATTTCCAAAGCTGGTGCCGCCTCTGCTATTTTTTTGGTGAAAGGGTCAAGATGTTCCGGTGAAACCGTGAAATGCAACATGACATTCCCTTGATTGTCTGATCCGTATAGGGCACCTTCAATCATATGTTCCTCGACAGGACTCCTTGGTCCTTCCATATATTGGTGGAAATCCAGTAACCCCTTTGGTAAAAAGCCATAGTTTAAACCTTTGTCTGACAACAAATAATCGATTATTTCGCAGTACCTCAACTGACCATTATCAGTTAATTGCCCCCCAAGAGCCTCAGAGAGCTTTCTGTAAAAGGCGAAATCCTTTAGCTGCCTGAAAAACTGCGCTACATTTTTATACCGATCTTCAAGTAGTAACGCAGCAGCCTTTTCATTGGAATCGGCGACTTCTGCAAATGAAAACAGTGATTGAAACATCCTGCTTGCAGCACCCGAAGCGGGGACAAATTTGGCAGGTTTCAGTCCTTGCTGAACTTTTTGGGTAAACTGTTTCACCGCCGCGGACACTTTTTCTTCCTCCAAACGGATAATACCGTCACCGATTGTGGCAGGTCTGAGCACCTTTAAAAAAGGGAACCCTTTGCGAAAATGGGTCAGCTGGTTTTCAATTTGCTGAAGACTGCTTCCCCTGGCGCTGATTTGTTCTATGTCTTTATTTGTAAACATCTTTTTATCGTTCATTATGTGATAAAGATAAACAAATGTTGAAAAAATGATTCTGATTTTGATTTTTTATCCGAATCAATTATCAACAAGAAGTTAACAGTGGAAAAGCTGTTCATCAGGAGCGAATAAAAACTAAATTTGGCAATTATAATTTTGGCTAATGTCTGAAATAAATAACTTTCCGTGGAACCACACTAAACGGTACAACGATTTTTCGACCCATTTCAGGTCGATGTTCGAGGGGCGCGTTCAGAAAATATCTGTCAATGCAGGCTTTAGCTGTCCTAATCGTGACGGAACCCGGGGTCGTGGAGGATGCACTTATTGCAATAATAAAACTTTTCAGCCTGACTATTGTGATTTGAATAACCTCCTTAAAACTCAGCTGGAAGACGGAATAGCCTTTTTCTCCCGGAAATATTCAACGATGCGGTATCTTGCCTATTTTCAATCTTATACAAATACCTATGCCCCCGTTTCCATGTTGCGGGAATTGTATGAGGAGGCGTTGGCCTATCCAGGTGTTATCGGGCTGGTTATTGCCACGCGTCCCGACTGTATGAGTGATGAGGTTCTCGATTTGCTTGAAGAGCTCTCCCGTAAATGCTATGTTATGGTGGAATTGGGGATCGAAACTATCGAGAATCATACCCTCGAAAGGATCAACCGGGGACATACCTGGGAAGAATCGGTAAGGGCTATTGAAGAGACATCAAAACGTTCAATTCATAATTGTGTCCATGTCATTCTGGGACTGCCCGGTGAAAACCACATTGATTTTGTGAGGCAGGCCAGGGTAATCTCCTCGCTACCGGTTGAAAACATTAAGTTACATCAGCTTCAGATTCATAAAGGGACTGCAATGGCGCACGAATATTCGAAATTTCCCGAGCGTTTTCACCCCTTCAGTGTTGAGGAGTATACCGAACTTGTTGTCGAATATCTCGAAAATCTTAATCCGGATATTATTGTCGAACGTTTTGTGAGCTCAGCCCCTGATAATATGGTTATTGCCCCACGCTGGGGATTGAAAAACTATGAGTTTGTTGCCAAGGTGGAGAAAAGACTTCTGGAGAAGGGTACCTGGCAGGGGAGGAGTTGGGAAGGAATTAAGAATTAAGGAATTAAGAATGAAGGAATTAAGAATGAAGGAATTAAGAATGAAGGAATTAAGAATTGTAGAAATCCCCATCTTCCACACCTAATAATCACAGTCGATTGTCATTCCGAATGGAGCGCAGCGGAATGAGGAATCCCCCTTTTATTCTTAATTTGCTTTAAATGAAATTTTAGACGAATCAATTTATAGTGACTAATCTTTTAATGCTTATTGTCATTCTCCCGCACAAATGATAAAAAACGACAAAGAGTTGATACGTCTATTTAATTCTCTCTTTTAAATAAAAAAGAATCGCCTTCCGCCCCTGGCCCGCCACCCGCCAGCCGCTAGTAGCCAGTTTACCCCTTCAAATAAAGGTTCGAGTCTCCATAACTCAGGAAACGGTAGTTATTTTGAAGCGCATGCCCGTAGATCCTCTTCCAGTCTTCGCCCAGAAAGGCGGCAATCAAAAGCAGAAGGGTGCTCTGTGGCTGATGAAAATTGGTGATCATCCCGCTGATTACCTTGAATTCGTATCCCGGCACAATGATGATTTGCGTTGAACTCGTGAGCGAAGTCAACCTGTGTAGGTGTAAATAGTCAGATAATGAGTGAAAGGCTTCGTTTCGCGAGATGGAACTCTTCGGTTCCTGATAGGGATCCCACTGGCTCACGTGCAGCAATTCAGGATTGATTTGCGGGTTTTCAATCACCTTACATCCGATATAATAGAGGCTTTCCAGCGTCCTGACGGAGGTTGTTCCGACTGCAATTACCTGGCCATTAAATTTTGCCATACGATCGATAAGTTCCCTTGACAGGATGAAATGCTCGGTATGCATGTCGTGGTCACCGATGGTATCGGATTTTACGGGTTGAAAAGTTCCGGCTCCCACATGAAGGGTAACCTCCTCACAATCAATTTTTTTCTTTTCCAGGGCTTCAAAAACAGCCGGTGTAAAGTGAAGTCCTGCCGTAGGGGCTGCCACCGATCCTTTTATTTTGGAGTAAACGGTTTGATAACTTGAGAGATCAATATCTTCAGATTCGCGGTTAAGGTAGGGTGGGATAGGGATATTGCCTGAACCCTCGAGCAGATCGGCAAAATTTAGATCAGGGTTGTCCCAGCTAAATTCGATTTCAAAGGAATTATTTGGTAACGCAGATATTTTCTTAGCCTTGAAATTCACCTGTTTCCCCGCTATGAAAATTGATTGCTCCAAAAGTTCATCTCTCCATTTCTTCAGGTTTCCAACGATGCATTTCCATCTGCAACGTGCAGTTTGCGAGAATGACAGGGCATAATCAGCGGGTGATAGCGGTTCAAGACAGAAAATCTCAATTTTTGCACCTGTCTGCTTTTTAAAAAACAGTCTGGCCCTGATTACCCTGGTGTTGTTAAATACAAGCATCGATTCGGCAGGGAGGTGGTTGGGGAGATTGAAAAACTGTTCATCCGAAATCAACCCGTTCTTCCAGATCAGCAAGCGCGACTGGTCCCGTTCCTGCAGTGCGTAGGTCGCAATTTGTTCATTAGGAAGCGTGTAGGTGAAATCCAGAATTGAGATTTGTTGAACTTGATTCATTGGTATCCTAAAATTAACTACAAATAACATTCTCACTGACTGTTACCAGTCGGATTCTGAAGCTTACGGAGAATGGGTACAGGTAAAAAAATCGCAGGCCTGTAAGCCGGGTTCTGTTTTTCATTCTATCATTTATCTGGGACTGCTGTCACCAGCAGCCTCCTGCAGCCTACCCCTTACGTCTTCCGCCCCCCTTGCGGTGGACGAAACCAGGGCGGGCAGCCCTGTGTTCCGAAGAACTCGTAATATATTTGGCCTTACAATCCATGAGGCGTACGGCTAATCATGTTGCCATGACTACCGGTGGGCTCTTACCCCACCTTTTCACCCTTATC
>CAIVCR010000009.1 GCA_903904515.1 uncultured Bacteroidia bacterium | reverse complement strand
GAACCCGCTCTTTGAGCGCTTCCAGCACAACTTTGGACTTGAATTCTTTACTGAATTTTCTCCGACTTGTTGACATAAATTTTATTTTAAAGATGTAAATTTATATCTTAACTATCTGTCCTAATTTTGGGGAGTATCATAATCTGTTAAATTGTTATTTGTGTTTGGAATCATATTCGCACTAATCATTGGCCTTTTTGTCGGCCTCTCCTTTAAAATAGGAAACATAAATCAAACCGAAATTTCAGGCACTATTGCCAAAGTCAATAATTACAGAAAAGCACAGATTGAAGCAACAGGGACCAATATCTCAAGTCAGCTGTTATCCGATACCCTCAGGTTAAAAAACATGCAAAATTATTTGCGTTTTCACTATGCTACAAGTGCGAAAATGGCTGGAGATATCCGGTTTTCGATTGACGAAGCGAATGCAGATCAAGGATTCAAAAATAAATATAGTAAAGAGATTAGTGACCTGGTCACCTACGAAAGATCTTTTGCCCCGGCAAGAACTGACCTGCTAATTGCCCTGCGGGCTTGTTTAAATCCTGGAAAGACAGATCCTCTTTTATTTGGTGAATTTATCAACCAGGCAAACAATGTAATTGCCCGGATGAATTTTCAGAATCGTATTATACTTGATTTTGTCGATATTCTGGATTCGTACTTAAGGGAGAATAAAACAATGCATCTGAATGGTCTGACCAGGGCGCACGACCTGTTATTGTACAATGAGCTTTACACCGGCTTAAAAACCAGGGACAAACTGGTGTTGAAGTCATTTAGTAAAAAGGGATTTCTCTCAGTTGATAAGAATCAAAAATTAGTTGACCCCAAAGGTTTGGCCGATTTGATGAAAAAAGATTTGGAAAAACTGTCTTTATTGGATGCTGAAATCCCGGCACTGAAAGATGGTGAGAAGCTTGGCTTTGACGATTTAGAGAAAATTGTTTGGAGAATGGCTGGGGACGCAGAGAAGCTTGGCCTGATGGACTCGGAGAAGCTGGGTGCTTTTGACTCAGAGAAGCTTGGTGGTACGGCTGACTCAGAGAAGCTTGGTTCAGAGGGGGACGCAGAGAAGCTTGGTGGTACGGCTGACTCGGAGAAGCTTGGTGGTTCAGAGGGGGACGCAGAGAAACTTGGTGGTGGTACGGCTGACTCAGAGAAGCTTGGTGGTTGGGCTACGGCTGACTCAGAGAAGCTTGGTAATGATTGACCCTTCTTAGAGATAGTGAGCAGCTGTGGTTGTTTAATCCAATGATTTAGTGTGTCTATTATTTTCCCTTAAGTATGATATCCCGTCTGTTTATCTTTATCGTTATCCTCCTTTTTGTCATTGGTTCAAAAGAGCTGAATGGACAGCAAATTAATCATTTTAAAACGGATAACCTTGACCTTATTTACTTTGGGAAACGCTATTCCTATCTGTTGCCTCATGTTGCCGGGACCTACGAAAATGCGATGGCATTTCACACCAGGTTCTGGAATTATAAGAACTTTACTACCAATGTATTGCTGAATGATTTCGAAGATTTCGGTCATGCCAGTGCCCTGGTGATGCCATTCAGCCAGATTCAAATGGGGATTGAACCATATAGTTTTGCTTTCAGTATCACCCCTTCCAACGAACGTTTTCAGTGGCTGTTCAACCACGAAGCTACCCATATTGTATTGGCTGACAAGGCTAACAGCCAGGATCTGTTTTTTCGTAAAATACTGTTTGGCAAGGTTCGCCGAAGTGAGGAAAAGCCATTGTCTGCAGTATGGAGCTATCTGACAACACCTCGGTGGTATTCACCGCGGTGGTACCAGGAGGGGATAGCCTGTTTTATGGAAACCTGGATGTCGGGCGGCCTGGGAAGGGCCTTAGGTCCATACGATGAAATGTATTTCAGAAGTATTGTCAGCGAAAAGGCTCGTATCTATTCGGTTGTTGGGTTGAAGACTGAAGGAACTTCCATAGATTTTCAGGTTGGGGCTAATGCCTACCTTTATGGAACACGCTTTGTGACCTATCTCTCCTACCAATATGGAATCGATAAACTGAAGGCTTTTTATACGCGAACAGATGATAGTAAAGCTTTTTATGCCAAACAATTTAAGCAGGTCTATAACCGTTCCCTAAGCAATGTCTGGGATGAATGGATTGGTTGGGAAACAGATTTTCAAAAAGAGAATATTGAAAAGATCAAAGGGTATCCGTTAACCAAATTCAATGCGATTACCCCTAAGCCACTTGGAGGGGTTTCGAATTATGGATACAACCCTGCCACCCGAAAGATATATGCGGCAATAAATAGTCCGGGCAGTATCTCGCAAATTGCTGAGATCGACCAGAAATCGGGGACTATCCGAAAAATTGCCAGGCTCGATTCACCACTGATGTATTATTGTACTGACTTGGCCTATAATCAGGACGATGAAAAAATATATATCAGCGAGCAGAACGGGAAACGTCGTAACCTTGTTGAAGTTGATGTCCATAGTGGTAAGAAGCATGTTCTGAATCCAATCACCCGAACCGGCTGCCTTGTATTTAACCGGACTGATAAATGCCTTTGGGGGGTCAGGAACGACAATGGGTACAATACGATCGTTAAAATCCCGCAACCTTACAATGTGGTTATTCCTGTTTTTACTGCACCTTTGGGTAAGACCTTCTTCGATCTGGCAATCTCCAATAAGGGAGACCGGTTATCCGCATCTCTTTCCGGGCTGAAGGGTGAGCAATCGCTGATTTTATTTGAGCTCAAAGATCTGGATCAGGGGCAGAATAAATTCCGCACTATTTATGAACTCAATGATAATACACTCACTCAGTTTAAATTTTCTGCCGATGATCAGTATCTCATTGGTGCATCCTATTATACGGGTGTTTCAAATATTTGGCGGCTTAATATCGATAAGCCCGAATTTGAACTTCTTTCCAATGTGGAGACCGGCATGTTCATGCCTCTTCAAATGAATACTGATTCCCTTTTGGTTTTAAAATTTCTCCGTGACGGGATGGTTCCAGGGACGATTCCGATCAGCGTGACTAAGGATGCCAATACGATTGAATACCTGGGTAACCTGGTACACAAAAAATATCCGGAAGTCGAAAACTGGGCGCTTATACCTGCACCCGCAGGAAAAAAAGCGGCAACTCCCGTTATTGAAGAAGGTTATTACCCAATCAGGCAAATGAGACTAGCCAACGCCTATCCCGATATCGCGGGTTACAAAAAGACTGCGGTTATTGGCTACCGGCTTAACTGGCGTGATCCAATGGGGGTGAGCAACATCGACCTTTTTCTTGCCACATCGCCATGGAGCAATTACAAGGAGAAGCAAAAAATTCATTTGGCTTTCGACTGGATCTACTTTAATTGGCATCTGAATGCCGACTATAACAAGACGCATTTCTATGATTTGTTTGGTCCGACCCTAAGAAGCCGTTCCGGCTATTCAGTGGGTATTAATTACAAAAAGGAGAACGCACATAAAATGCCGTTCAAATCGTTTTACAATTTCGGAATTAGTACGTACGGCGATCTTGAGGTGCTGCCAGGGTATCAGAATATTGCTTCTCCTATTCGAAATATGCAGGTTGTGAATGGTTCATACGGTCTGTCAAAACTGAGAAAAACCCTTGGTGCAGTGGTGGATGAACAGGGTTATTCATGGGATATCAATTCATCCGGATCTTTGGCCAAAGGGGAATTCTATCCTTCGCTGATCTCAAATCAGAGCATTGGCTTTTTGGTTCCTGCAATGCGAAACACGAGCTTCTGGATCAGAAACAGCATCGGACAATCCATGGGCAGCAGGCAGTCGAGCCTTTCCTACTTCTATTTTGGGGGTTTCCGCAATAACTATATCGACTGGCAACCTTCGGAACAATATCGGCAGGCTCTGGCTTTCCCCGGTGCGGAAATTGATGAAATTAGTGCCTATAATTATTTAAAAACGATGGGGGAACTAAACCTTAAGCCCGTTCGGTTACGAAATGTTGGCGCCTCCTGGCTTTATCCGACATTTGTCAAGTCATCACTATTTACTACCCATATGATGACCAATTTTGACAAACCGACTGAGACTTCTCATCTTTTTAATGTTGGTGCGCAAGTCGATATTCAACTTGTTCTCTTCTCATATCTTAAAACTACCTGGTCGTTAGGATATGCCAGAAAGTATGAAAACCACAAGGAAAATAAAGAACAGTTTATGATTTCTTTAAAACTATTGGGGGATTAGCCTTAGAATTGATTCATTGGATTCTTTGACATCCTCACACCACTTCAAATGATATTTACCTGATATTCTTTAACTTAAAAAGTTTTAGGGTACCGGTTAAACACTCTTCGATCCAGTAAAGCTGCAAATTTACGAGTAGGGAACAAATCAAGAAACGCCTAAAATCATCGATTTAAGGCGTTTCTGCGAGTTTTATATGCTTCTCACGAGCTCCCCTTTCATTCGATTGTTGATTGGGAAGGCATTTGATCAAAGTTGTTTTCCGCATTTTACTTTATTGAGACTTTAGTTAATAAAACAAAGTCCAGCAAGTATTTTAACTTACAGGGCTCTCCTTCTTTTAAGTACTTTTCAGGTTTGACTTAAATCAGATTATTTGCCATTATTGTATACCCACTCTATCGCCTGTCTGACAAGTTTTCTATAAACAGGATTTCCGAAGGTTGGAATATCATGTCCACTTTGCAATGTTATAATACGGGCTTTGCCGTAGATCTTTGACCAGCCAATAATCGGAGTACTGCTTGGTTCATCGGTAACTAACAAAGGAGTTACGTTTCTATCAACATAACATCCTATTTACTACTTCTTCCTGGACTCAAGGGCATAAGGAGCAGAATTTAGAAGTTCGAGGAATTTAAAAATCTCATTTGTCACGTTCTTAGTATTTTTTGGAATGAGTAGTTTCTTTCGTTGAATTGAAGAGCGAAAACCAATATTTTCAGAAATCAAATACTCCTGCTAAATTTGGCATACTTAATGAACTTATTTACCTTAGCAAATACGATAAAGGATAATCTTGAAAATTATAAATAAGTGCAGTGTTTAAAGCATATATAAGTTGATATGGTAAAAATATTATTGGTGTTACTTCCCCTCTCGTTCAACTGTTTTGTCTTTGGACAGTCTGCCGTTCCGGCAGTTCAGTCAGATTTAACGCAGTATGTTGACCCAATGATCGGAACTGCTCCGGCAACTACAGGTTCGTCAGTAAAAATAGGTGGGATCGAAGACAATGCGATGGTTCAGCCCTCGGTTACCTATCCATTTGCGATGACCAACTGGTCACCTCAAACGACCAATACTGAAAATAAGTGTATATCATCCTATTTTTACCAGGACTCCCTGATTACCGGATTTCGGGGTTCGCACTGGTTAAGTGGAGCATGTGCTCAGGAATATGGTTCAATGGCGATAATGCCCGAGTGTGGTCAACTCGTGTGCAGCCCCTTAAAAAGGGGGTCAAAGTTTTTGCATTCCTCTGAACTTTCAAGACCTTCGTATTATAAAGTTGATCTCAATACCTATCACATCACAGCCGAAATGACCGCTACCAGGCGATGCGGAATTTTCTGTTTTACTTTTAATAATGCCGGGAAGGGTCATCTAGTAGTGAATCCCAACAATGATAAAGGTGAGGGCTACATTGAGGTTATTCCGGAAAAACATCAAATCGTTGGCTATAATCCGGTCCGACGGATTTATCAGGGTATTGGAAAGAGTGCCGGATTTTCGGGATATTTTGTAATGCAGATGGAAAATGTCCCCGATTCATTTGGTGTTTACGCTGGAGACCAAAGCTTTAAGGGACAACTTCAACTCCGAAATCGGCTGGATATAGGGGCTTATTTCACGTTCCAGGTCAAAAAAGGGGAAAAGATCTACGTGAAAATCGGAACTTCATTTGTGAGTATCGAAGAGGCCCAAAAAAATCTGGAAGCCGAAATACCGGACTTCGATTTCAAAAGGACCGAGGTAAAATTAAAAAACAAATGGAATGAATATCTTGCCAGGATTGAGGTGGAAAGCAGCAATCGCGATGAATTGGTGAAATTCTATACCGCTATGTATCATTCATTCCAACAACCGCGTACGTTCAATGATGTTGACGGAACTTACCCCCGGTTCGATGGAAATGATCAGACTGATACGATCCATAACGGGAATTATTACTCTGATTTTTCAGCATGGGATACTTACCGGGCATTACATCCGCTCTATAACCTGATTGCTCCGGAATATAGTGCCGATATGGCAAAATCGTTACTCGCCATGGGAAGGGTAAGGGGTTGGCTACCCACCTTCCCGCTATGGAACAGCTACACTTCGGCAATGATCGGTGACCATGCGGTTGCCATTATTGCCGAATCGTATGTAAAAGGGGTGATCAACCTCACCGAAGCCGATTATCAGCTAATGAAACGCAATGCTACTAATTCACCGGCAACCTATGCTGAATATGTCGACGGAAAGGGGAGGAGGGCGCTGCAATCGTATCTGAAATATGGCTATATCCCACTCGAAGATTCGGTTAAAGAGGCGTACCACAATCGGGAACAGGTCTCACGAACCCTTGAATATGCCTACGACGATTTTGCCCTGGCACAGGTGGCCCAAAAGATGGGGAAAACCGATGATTATACTTATTTTTTAAAGCGTGCACAGAACTACCGCAATGTCTTCGATCCTAAGGTAAACAATATAAACGGGCGTTTTGCCAACGGCGATTTTACGAAAGAGTTCGACAGAAATAAAATGTTGTCATTCGTTACAGAAGGAACTCCATGGCAGTACAACTGGTATGTACCACATGATCCAAAGGGACTTATTGAGTTAATGGGCGGAACTGCAAAATTTAACCAGACACTTGATGCATTCTTCGCTGAAGGGCAATATTGGCATGGCAATGAACCAGGACAACAAATTCCGTTTTTGTACAATTATTCAGGTCAGCCCTGGAAATCGGCCAGGGAAGTCTGGCATATACTTAAAACCGAATATGATATCGGTCCCGGAGGATTGAGTGGGAACGATGATTCGGGACAGATGTCAGCCTGGTACATTCTTGGTGCGATCGGATTCTATCCTGTATGCCCGGTCTTACCTGAATATGCAGTGACCGGTCCCATCTTCACTAAAATAAGGATAAAATTTGCGAATGGTAAATCACTGGTCATATCTGCTCCGGGTTCATCTGAGAAAAACTGCTATATCAAGTCCATCCGATTTAATGGCAAAGAAATCACTGATTACAAATTTTCCCACTTTGACTTGATTCAGGGTGGAAAGATTGACTTTGAAATGACCGATCGCTATTAAAAAGAAATAAAAAAATCAGAATTTTTCGATTTCAGCCGTTTGAGCTCCCCATCCCTGGACTTCGGGATTCGAAAGTTGCAACAGGATCTTTCAATTTAATAAAACACCATTTAACTGAATCGTAAATTCTGTTTGTTCCCCTTCAATTGTCTCTACCTTTATTTCTCCGCCATGAGCTTTAATAATGTCGTAGCTCATACTTAGTCCCAACCCGGTTCCCTGGCCGGTGGGTTTGGTGGTGAAGAAGGGTTGGAATATTTTATCAACGATGTGTTTCGGAATTCCATTTCCATTGTCTTTGACCGAGATCGAGACATTCCCATTTGTTCTAAAGGTTCGTATGGAAACAGTTGGCACATAAGTTGAAAAAATTGCAGGGTTGGCGGAAGATTCAAGTTCTAAGGTGCTCTTTTTTTCATTCACCGCATAGAAAGCATTGTTAATCAGGTTAAGCAATACCCGGCCAATATCCTGTGGAATGATGATAATAGTTCCGATTGAGTCATCAAATTCTGTATTTATCGTTGCATGGAATGATTTGTCTTTTGCACGAAGGCCGTGGTAGGCCAAACGTAAGTATTCATCGGCGAGGGCGTTAATATCGGTTGGTTCTTTTACGCCACTGCTGCTCCGGCTATGTTGCAACATCCCCTTTACGATGGCATCTGCCCTTTTTCCATGTTGGGTTATTTTTTCCATGTTTTCGGAAATATCCCTTACAATTTCTATGGCCTCCACATTATTCCCCGCCAATAATTCTGTTTTCATCTCTTCGATCAGCTCAATATTTATTTCAGAGAAGTTATTTACAAAATTCAGAGGATTTTGAATCTCATGGGCAATACCCGCAGTCAGCTCACCCAATGACGCCATTTTCTCTGACTGGATAAGCTGGGACTGAGTGGAGCGCAGTTCATGCAATGTATGTTCCAGTTCCTCTTTTTGTTCGGTAAGTTCAGCAGTGCGTTCAGCAACTAACCCTTCCAGTTCCACCTTCCTGATGGCAATCGCCCTGTTCAATTCATCCTCCTGCTCCCTTTTTATCCGTTCCTTTTCTGCGGCTTTGAGTTGTCTGTTTTGGCTATATAAGATGGCCACCATCCAGATAAATGAAAGTGCAGTGGCGTTCTTAAAATATTGTTCGTTAACATTAAAAAAGCCCGAAGCCACAACCTGTGTCAAATCGCCTAAAAAGGCAACAATTATGTACGGGAGGAAAGCCAACATATATCCGCGCAATACGCGTAATTTATTCTCTCTTAAAGCAAAAATAATCAATAGGATCAGAAACAGATGCCAGATCCATTTTGTGAATTCAACAGCCGAGGAAACGATCTCAACTGCGAAAAGGGAGATAGCAAAGATCATGGCATATTGAAACGGCCGTTCCCATTGCCTGAGCATATTTACCCTGACATATTTTCTGATTCTGTTCGTGAGAACCAGGCTGACAATCAATGGTGCGACAGAGAGCGACATGAGAATAAATTTTGAATATTTTAGACGTTACAAGATTATAATAAAATTCGTAAACTACCCCTCCTTTTTAATAACTTTTAGCCCACTTCCGTGCCCAATCGCATTAATTATATAACTCGGGGATAAACCCAATCCTGTTCCCTCTCCTGTAGGTAGGTTTGGTGGTAAAGAAGCGTTGAGAAACATAGATGTAAATATAAACAGAAAAGACCAAAATCTTTCGATTTCAGCTTTTTAAGCTCCCCATCCCGAGACATTGGGATACGAAAGTTACATCAGGTTCTTCGCATGAACATTTATTCGCCTTCCAATAACCTCATTAGTTGGTGATTCAGATACAATTTTTCTTTTCCTAATCGAACAGATTTTAGGAATCCTTTTTCCTCTAATGAAATAAGATAATTTCCAACCGTCTTGGGAGTTCCTAACCCGGCATCAATGAGAAATTGCCGTTTAGTATAAGGAAGTCTGAAAATGATCTCAATTAAATCTTTTGAATAAACTTTCGGGAGTTCCGTTTTGATTTCTTCAGCCATTTTTACCATTAAGGTTGTCACTTTCTCCAGATTTACCAAACCTTTCTTTGCTGAATTTTCAATCATATCAAGCATGTAAAGGATATAGCTTTCCCAATCCTCGTTTTCTGTCACATTTCTGAGTCTCTTATAATACTCCATTTTATTCCTGATGATATATTCGCTGAGGAATATTGCAGGGATATCTAACAGTTTTACCATTTTCAGATACAAGAGCAGAAGAATTCTTCCGGTTCTACCATTTCCGTCTGCAAATGGATGTATTGCCTCAAACTGATAATGCATTAATGCCATTTTTATCAAAGGATCCAATGCATCATCCTGATTGATGAACTTTTCGAGATTAGCTAGTTTTTCCCGAATTATGTTTTCGCCGGAAGGAGGAGTATAGATTATTTCTCCCTGATTATTGGCAAGCGCTGTCCCAGGTGTAACTCTGATTCCAGCAGAATTCTGTTTTATGCATTGAACAATTTCTATACAAAGGTTCGTCGTGATAAAAGGTCGTGATTCCAGCCTTTCAAGCCCGATCCAAAGTGCTTCCTTGTAACTTAATACCTCTTTTATTGCTGGATTTTCAAACTTTTTCTCAGCAACCAAAGATTTGTAAAGATCATCGTTTGTGGTTATGATATTTTCAATTTCGGAACTTGCCTTAGCTTCCTGTAAATGAATTGTGTCAAGGAATAACCTCGGATTTGGAAGATTTATTAAGACTCCGTTTAGTTGTGCCAAAGTTCTGCTTGCCGAGATTATCTTTAGTAAAACGCTCTTTGTTTCTAATTCAACCTTTGGAGGAAGCAATTGCAAATTATCGAAGGGAATTTCTCTGTTGAAATGGTTCATAACTCGAAGGTAAATTTTACTCTTGTTTAAATAACGAGGGTAAATTTAGTGATTATTTACTCACATTGATCACTCTGAAGTAAATTTCACCCTCGTTTGTCTATTGCTAAATGAGCCATTATGATTAGTTAAAACACTATTTCCGCAAATTAAGGGGTTCGAAGAAAACAAAAAAGGCCAAAATCTTTCGATTTCAGCTTTTTAAGCTCCCCTGTCATTCGAAAGTTGCAACAAGATCTTACTATTACTGGAACCAATTAAAATGATTATCTTTGGACTATGATTTCTAAAGCTGAGATAATAAACAAATTACAGGAGTTGAAACCAACTCTTCAAGCGGATTATTCTGTGAAGGAGATTGGTTTGTTTGGTTCGTTTTCAGACAACACCTTTAATGAAGAAAGTGACATAGATATTCTGGTTGAACTTTACCAGCCTATTGGATGGAAGTTTTTTTCACTTGAAATATATCTCGAAAAAGCATTTGGACGAAAAATTGACCTGGTAACAAAAAGTGCATTGAAAGATCAGATCAGGGATAGGATCTTAAAACAAGTTAATTACGTTTAGTTTGAAAAAGGAGATTCGTACATATAAAATGTTTCTTGAAGACATTCAGCTATCGATGCAAAGAATTTCTGAATACATCGCTGGATATGATTTCATAAAATTCAAACAGGACTATAAGACTGTTGATGCAGTTGTTCGCAATTTTGAAATCATTGGCGAAGCATCCAAAAAAATCCCCAAATTAGTCAAAGAGAAATATCCCCAAATTCCCTGGGAGGAGATGTATTATTTAAGGAATAAGGTATCTCACGAATACCATGGAATTGATTATTCCATTATTTGGGATGTTGCTACCAATTACCTGCCTGAGAATAAATCTCAGATCGATAAAATAATTGGTTTAGAAAATTAGGCAGATTTTCTACTGGTTGCAATCCTTTCTTACACTACCCCCGTCCGTGTATTACTGAATATTACTAAGCTGTTAGAAGAGATCAAAAACAAAAAAGAGGTCGAAAATGACCTCTTTTGTATTCTAGCTCCTCAGGTAGGACTTGAACCTACGACCTACGGATTAACAGTCCGCCGCTCTAACCAACTGAGCTACTAAGGAATAATATTTTTGCTGCCCGGATACTTATTTTTCCAAAGCGTTGCAAAAGTAGTAAGTTTTTCAGAAATCTGAAATATATTTGTAAAATTATCAGAAAAAAATTGACTTAATGAGTAATTTGAAAATACTGGGGATCGGAAACGCACTTGTTGACATCATGGTCCAATCTTTGGATGACCAACTAATCAGCAACTTAAGTTTACCTAAAGGGGGGATGACCCTGGTGGACGGAGAACTTTCAGCCTTGATACAAAAGGAGATTTCACACCTTAATATTAAGATTGCCACAGGCGGATCTGTCGCCAACGCCATAAATGGAATAGCTGCACTGGGTGCCTCATGCGGATATGTGGGGGCAATTGGACAGGACGATCTGGGTTCACTGTTCAAAAATGAAATGCTAAAACGGGGAATTGGAGTTGTCCTAAAGGAGCTGGAGCTTCCAACAGGCAATGCAGTGGGGTTTGTAAGCCCTGACGGCGAACGGACTTTTGCCACTTACCTTGGGGCAGCCGTTGAAATGGGACCTGATGATATCACTCCGGAACTGTTTATCGGTTATGACCTCTTCTTTATCGAAGGCTACCTGGTCTTTAACCACGCTCTGATTATGGCTGCCGCCTCAGCTGCCAAAGCTGCCGGATTGTCTATTGCACTTGACCTTGCAAGTTTTAATGTGGTTGAGGCCAACATGGAGATTTTAAATGAGCTCGTAGATAACTATATCGATATTGTCTTCGCCAACGAGGAGGAGGCCAAATCGTTTACCGGCCTGATACCTGAAGCCGCTTTGGAGAACCTGGCGGGGCGATGCGATATTGCCGTCGTGAAAGTGGGGAAGGAGGGAGCCTTTGTTCAGCAAGGAGTTCAGAAATGGCATATCCCGACTACCGCGGGAGCTAAAGTGATTGATACAACAGGAGCTGGCGATTTTTTTGCAGCAGGATTTCTTGCAGGATTAGCCGCAGGGCACCACCTCGAAAAATGCGGGAAAATAGGGGCATTATTGGCTGGTGAAGTGATCCAGGTTCTCGGGGCAGAGCTGGAGGAGAGTCGCTGGGAATCGATTAAAAAGCAGTTAGAATTGCTTTAAAGGAGTTATTGACAATAGCAAGTGTTCAATTATCAATAACGGTTCCATTTGATTATTCACAATATTTTAGGTAGATAGCGAAAGTATCTTATGATATTTCGTTCCATCCGTGCAATGCTGCTAAGTTAAACATAAACTCTGTTGCTTAAATTTTTATAATTTGCAATTACCCATGGGTAACCCCGACAGGATTTTTCTTCACGTAAAGGCTCTGTTTCGAGGTTGTATCAAAAGTCTTTTTACCGCGGAAACGCAAAGAAGGCGCGATCCGTCAGACGGCTGCAGAGATATTCTGCTTTATTTTAATGCTTTGCGATCCTCGGCGGTTTTCCTTGGCGGATCTCTGCGGTTAAATTTTTCACTTTGGATACAGCCTCGTTATTTACGTGGAACTGGAGTTAAGACGAATTGAAATAAATGTTTACTTACTGAATTGAGATCTTAATAGTCTGACAAATATTGGCTGATGAGTTTCCTAAATGCAGGAGGAAAACAGGTTGAGGAGTCATTGGTCCACCCTGCATAAAGCCAGTTGTGACGGTTTATCTCAGCCCTGACCCCATGCGGGCCGTCTGACAGGGCCCATTCGGGTATTCCCAGCCGTTGTACTCCTGACACAAAAAACTTGGAATTGGCATGGAGTAATCCAACTTTCTCCTCAATGGTCATTTTCCGGACCATCGACCGAATCTTTTTCTCCTGATCGGACCCGGGATTTTTGGCTTTTTGGGCCACTAATACTCCGCTTGTCAAGAGACATAGAGAGAGTACTAATATTGATTTTATCATTAAGAAGTTATTAAGAACACTCCATTATCGGAGTCCGATTAAGCTTATTTGGCAATTAACAGGAAATAGTTTTTTTTTCCTTTCTGGATCAGCAGGTATTTATCTCCGATCAGCTTGGTGTTATTAATTATTTCGTCTGAACTTTCAACTTTCACTTTGTTGACTGCCACACCACCACCTGCAATGGTCCGGCGGGCTTCCCCTTTTGAAGGGAAAACCGCTGTTTTCTCAGCAAGCAGGTCAATGATATTTATGCCGGTTTCAACCTCTGAAGGTGATATTCCGAATTGCGGAACTCCTTCAAAAACGGACAAAAAAGTTGCTTCATCCAATTTACGCAACGTCTCCTCTGTCCCTTTTCCAAACAGGATCTCAGAAGCTTCAACAGCAACTTCATAATCAGCCTCTGAGTGAACCATGCAGGTTACCTCCTTGGCAAGCACCTTTTGAAGTTGGCGCAGGTGAGGTGCCTGCTGATGTTCTTCTATTAACCGATTGATGGTTTCAAGTGGCAGTACCGTAAAGATCTTAATGTATTTTTCAGCGTCAGTATCCGAGGTATTTAACCAGAACTGGTAGAACTGATACGGGGATGTCCTGACCGGATCGAGCCAGACATTGCCCGATTCTGTCTTCCCAAATTTTGTTCCGTCTGCTTTTTTAATCAGCGGGCAGGTTAGTGCAAACGCTTCGCCTCCCGCTTTTCTGCGGATCAGTTCGGTTCCGGTGGTGATATTTCCCCACTGATCTGAACCACCCATCTGTAATTTGCAGTTTTTTGTCTCGTAAAGATGGAGAAAGTCGGTCCCCTGTACCAGCTGATAGGTAAACTCGGTGAAGGACATTCCGGCGGCGCCGCTTTCGGGATCGAGCCGTTTTTTCACCGAATCCTTTGCCATCATATAATTGACGGTGATGTGTTTGCCGATGTCACGGATAAAATCAAGAAAGGTGAACGCTTTCATCCAGTCGTAATTGTTCACCATCTCGGCGGCATTCTCGCCCTTGGAGTCAAAGTCAAGAAATTTCGAAATCTGGACTTTTAAACACTCCTGGTTATGCCGTAAAGTTGCCTCATCCAACAGGTTGCGCTCCTGTGATTTGCCCGAAGGATCACCAATCATTCCCGTAGCTCCTCCGACCAGCACGATGGGTTTATGTCCTGCCAACTGGAAATGTTTCAGCATCATTACTCCAACAAGGTGACCGATATGCAACGAGTCAGCCGTCGGATCGATCCCCACATAGGCAGAGGTAACCTCTTTTTTCAGCTGCTCTTCAAGACCGGGCATCATATCATGAATCATCCCTCTCCAACTCAATTCTTCAACAAAATTCATTGTATATTATGGTTAAATATTTTGCAAAAAAGTCCCCTGTTAAATTCCATGATAAACTGGAATACACGTTGAACGTCAATTTCTTTGAGTCCTTTCAGGCCCAGAAGCGGCAAAGATACAACTTTTTAACGCCACGATCAGCCGAAGTAAACGGTGAAAATTATGGTTTTAATATTTCATAGAATTGGGGTAATTTAGAGGTTTAAAAAATCAATCAAATGAGCACATCCGGATTAAGAATCAAGTTCCGTCTATTTTCAATTTTCGTTATTTTTATTGCCCTTCAGGGGTACTCCCAGCACAGGTTGGTTTTACTGCATCCAACCGTAAGCAACATCGAAAGTATGGAATGGATGGTTGAAAATAAAGTGATTGACATTCCCGGGGTTGAATTATTAGGTGTTTGTTCTGCGAATGAGGCGTATGATTACACCGAATCGGAAAATTACATCCGGGAGCATCATCTGGATAATTATAAACTTCAAAAAATCGAAGGGGTGATTCAGCCGCAGGAGATCTACCGGGAAAACTCGTGTACCAAAGCTTTCAGGAAACTAGTGGATGAGTCTGACGCCATACTATTCTTTGGTGGGCCGGATATCCCAGCCGCCGTTTACGGGGAGAAGCAGAATCTTCTTACGCTGGTTACCGACCCCAGTCGTCATTATTTTGAGACCTCATTTTTTTTCCACCTTACCGGAGGAAGCAGGAATCCTGATTTTAAACCACTTTTGACCGGTCACCCCAATTTTATTGTCAGGGCGTTTTGTCTTGGGATGCAAACGATGAATGTTGCAGCAGGAGGAACCTTGCTTCAGGATATCCCTACTGAGTGTTACCAAAAAAATACACTGGAAGAGACTGCATTGCTTCCAGCCAATAATCAGCACCGCAGCTCTGTGGAGCCGCTTTATCCCTTATCCGATTTGTTTGCCGGAAGTTTTCACCAGGTTAAACTAACAAAGGGGGGATATCTGGAGGAGATTGCGGAAAAGTCGGGGGTTAATTTCCCGCTCGTATTGAGTGCCCATCATCAGGCAGTTGGGAAAAAAGGGGCAAATCTGAATGTAATCGCTACCTCGATGGACGGAAAAATTGTTGAGGGGTTGCAACATTCACAATTTAAGAATGTTATCGGAGTTCAGTTTCATCCGGAACCCGCCTCGCTGTATAAGCCTGAAACACGATTTACACCGGTTCCCGGCACCTCTTTTTCCCCAAACGAACTGCTTAAGCAATCGAATAGCCTGAATTTTCATCTTAATTTCTGGAGGGACTTTTCCGGTCAGGTCGAAAAAAGCAAACGTCTTAACTAACCATTTACCATTAATCATTAATCGTTATCCATTAACCATTAACCATTTAAGTGGTTGCACTCTTCGGCTGGTTTTCAAGGATCTTTATTTTCTCAGCTTTGAGGAACGGGAGTATGCCGGGAGCCATATTTTCGATTGGACCATATAATTTCGATTCGGCTTTGACTTTTCCTGGGATGATCGGATGGGTAAAATTTTCTACGGTAAGGAGGACGAGCATGAGAAGGCTCAGGATAAAAGCTGCTTTAATCACGCCAAATACTGCACCGGCCAAACGGCTGAAAATGCTCAGGGCGATGGCCCTCACAAATTTCTCGGTAAGGGTTGCAACCAGGTGAATTACCAGGACAACAAAAATGAAGATGAGGATAAATGCCACAACCCGCATCATGTCAGTACTCCAGTCGAGGTATCTGGAAAGCCATTGCTGAACCATTCCCGAAAATTCAACGGCTGCCCAAATTCCCAGAATCAGAGAAGCCACCGAGGCCAATTCGACAAAAAAACCTTTCACAAACCCGTTAATTCCGGCAGCAACAAGAATTACAAGCAGAACGATATCAATTATATTCATTCTAAAATAAGTATGTTAATAAGTTAATTTGAATCGTTCAGATCGAACTTCATACCGATCAGTTACCATCCAAACACCATTTTGACTCGTAATTATTCGTTTCATCGACTTTTTGCAACTTTTCCCCACTTTTTCTCCGGGTTAAATTATCGATGTTTGATAAGAATAAAATTCTAAATTTGTCGCAATAAATTTATTATATTTATCTAAGAATACGAGCCTATTTTTTGGAAAGATAATAAATTTAACCAAATAAAACTAATCAGTATTGAGCATGACTATTGTCAATTCAATTATCAACTGGATCAATTACAAACGAATTTATGAAATAGATCTCTACCGTGAACATGCCAGAGAGATTCAGGAGGAGGTGCTTTTTAATTTACTCAATACTGCAAAAAGTACCGAATGGGGAGAGAAATACAAGTATGCCACTACAAAATCCTGGGAATGTTACAAGGAAAATGTTCCTGTAACCCGGTATGAAACTCTTGAACCTCTGATTAATAGAATGATACAGGGAGATAAGAGTGTTCTCTGGCCGGGGGTTATGAAATGGTTTGCCAAATCCTCCGGAACAACAAATGCGAAGAGTAAATTTATTCCGGTTTCGAAAGAGTCGCTTGATGATTGTCATTTCAGAGGGGGTAAAGATGTCCTGGCGATCTATTACCGCAATAATCCCGGAGCATCATTACTTTCAGGAAAGAGTTTGACCTTAGGGGGAAGTCATCAGATGACTAACCTGAGCAATAAAGCCTATTACGGTGATTTATCAGCCATTATGATTGAAAATCTCCCCTTCTGGACCGATTTTCACCGTACACCTCCAACCGAAATTGCCTTGATTCCTGAATTTGAAGAGAAGATTGCACAGATCACCAAAACGGCTATTCAGGATAATGTGACTTCACTTGCAGGAGTTCCCTCCTGGTTTTTAGTTTTGTTGCGTCATATCCTTGAGTATACCGGGAAATCAAATATAACAGAAGTTTGGCCCAACCTTGAATTGTTCATTCATGGCGGAGTTTCATTTGAGCCTTATAAGCAGCAGTATAAACGGATTATCCCTTCCGGGAACATGCATTATATGGAGACCTATAATGCCTCGGAGGGATTCTTTGCAATTCAGGATGATCCGTCAGGTACTGACATGCTTTTGATGCTTGATTATGGTGTTTTTTATGAGTTTATTCTTGCCGGACATACCGAGGAGGAGCATCCGGTAACGATTCCACTCTGGAAAATAGAGCTGGGTGTTAATTATGCGATGGTAATCTCAACAAACGGCGGCCTTTGGCGTTACATGATTGGAGATACAGTTATGTTTACCTCCAAAGATCCTTATAAACTTCGGATTACTGGTCGGACCAAACATTTTATCAATGCATTTGGCGAGGAGATAATTATTGATAATGCAGAGAGGGCGATCAAGCTGGCTTGCGCCACAACGGGGGCAATTATCAGTGATTATACTGCTGGGCCAATTTTCATGACCGAAAATCAGACAAAAGGGGCTCATCAGTGGATCATCGAATTTATCACACTCCCGAACGATCTGGATAAGTTTACGATAATTCTCGATCTGGAATTGCAAGCCCTGAATTCAGATTATGAGGCTAAAAGGTACAAGAGTGCAACACTCGAAAGACCCCATGTGCTCGCAGCATCTGAAGGAACCTTTTTGCAATGGATGCGGGAAAGGGGAAAGGTTGGCGGTCAGAATAAAGTGCCGCGATTGTCAAACAACAGAGAGTTTCTCGATGAGTTACTTTTGATTCATGAAAATCTGGAACAGATAAAAAAATGCGGATGAAACGCTCATTAATTATCAACCTCATAAAAACCAGGATAACTGCCTGATTATTAAATGGAAAAAACTTATATTGATCACGCAGAACTTAATTCATTCTCATGAAAAAAGGTACTTTACCAATGCATATTGCGGTAGCCGGTAATATCGGGTCAGGCAAAACGACACTTACTGCAATCCTGTCGAAACATTACGGATGGGAAGCCCATTATGAGGACGTGGATGGGAATCCTTATCTGAACGATTTTTATCACGATATGCAACGGTGGTCGTTTAATCTTCAGGTTTATTTTCTCAATAAGCGGTTTAGCCAGATTGTCGAATTCCGCAATTCAGGCAAAACGGTTATCCAGGACCGGACGATTTACGAAGATGCCGAGATTTTTGCCCCTAACCTGCACAACATGGGATTGATGAGTACTCGCGATTTTGAAACCTACCACGATATCTTCGATCTGATGGGGAAGCTGATTCAAACCCCCGACCTGATTATCTATTTGCGTGCTTCGATTCCTACACTTGTTCAGCAGATTCAAAAAAGGGGGCGCGATTATGAAAATACGATTCGTCTCGATTATCTCAACCAACTTAACCAGCGGTATGAAGCATGGGCTTCCCGGTATATCTCAAGTAAAATGCTGATTATTAATGTAGATGAACTTAATTTTGCTGAAAACAAGGAAGACCTCAGCAAAGTGATCGACCGGATTGATGCACGTCTTCACGGACTTTTTTAAAAATCAGTATTGAATTTTCTTTGCGATCCTTGCGTTCTTTGCGCGAACATTTGATAATGCTTGATATTAAATTTAAAAGGATAATCTAAATTTTAGAATCCCTTATCGCCGAAACGGATTCGAATAAGTGTAACATCTGTTACACACTTAGTCGGGTAACTCTGCCTTTCTGCCTTGTATATGGCTGACTTAACAGCCTTTTTCTCAGCTACCTGATACTGTCTTTTGTCATTTGTAGTTTTCAAAATAATTCATACAATTATACCGGATTTACCTTGCCGCCAATCGGCTTAAATCGGTATTATTAATTGCACCAGATTACTATGAAACAAAGAGATACAAATCCACATGAAAGTTTTTATTTTGGTGAAGATATCCTCACAACAGGGGTGGCTCTTCAAATGGCGGCCGGGAAAATTATCGGTTTAATCGGTCAGAAAGCTGCTGACAGAGTTATAAAGAGCCGGCAGATTGTCGAAGCCATAGTTGCCAATCATGAGATAGTTTATGGCATCAACACCGGTTTTGGTCCGCTTTGCACAACAATCATTACGGAGAGTGACACCAAAAAATTACAACTGAACCTGCTAAAAAGCCATAGCGTGGGTGTTGGTGACCCCATAGAGCCAGAGCTCGCCAAATTGATGATGATCCTCAAGGTGCATGCGCTGGCAAAAGGTTATTCAGGCATCGCCCTTGAAACACTTGAACGGATTATTTGGCACATTAACGAAAATATTATCCCTGTCGTACCATCCCAGGGTTCAGTCGGAGCTTCGGGTGATCTGGCACCTCTGGCCCACCTTTTTCTCCCATTGACGGGATACGGGAAGGTGCACTATAAAGGGAAAATCGTTGAAATGGCCGCTTTGCTCCAACATTTCGGAATGTCACCCATTGAACTTGGAGCCAAAGAGGGGCTGGCACTGATCAACGGAACCCAGTTTATTGCAGCACATGCGGTGAAGGTGGTCGACCGGTTGCAGAATTGCCTCGATAACGCCGACCTCATCGCTGCGATGAACCTCGAGGCGATGCTTGGATCCGTTAAAACATTTTCTCCGGAGTTACACGCACTCAGACCCTACCAGGGAACCACCTATGTCGCTGAACGGATGCGAATGCTGATCGGAGATTCGGAAATTGTAAAGTCACACCGAAATTGTTCCCGGCTACAGGATCCCTATTCGCTGAGGTGCATACCGCAGGTTCATGGTGCTTCCCGGAATGCGTGGCTTCATTTAAAAGAATTGCTCCATATTGAGTTGAATTCTGTCACTGATAACCCGATCATCCTGGAGGATGGTCGTTCGATCAGTGGGGGGAGCTTCCACGGTCAACCCCTGGCGATGGCACTCGATTATGTTACGGTGGCAGCTGCCGAACTTGGTAATATTGCAGATCGCCGCATCTATTTGTCGCTTAACGACTCCATCGAAGGGCTGCAGAAACTGCTTATGCGCGAAACCGGTCTGAATTCGGGATTTATGATTCCACAGTACACAACAGCTGCACTGGTGAGCGAAAATAAAAGCTTATGTTTCCCCGCAAGCGCTGACAGCATTCCAACCTCACTTGGACAGGAAGATCATGTGAGCATGGGATCGATCAGTGGTCGTAAAGCGCTGATGGTGATTGATAACCTGGAAAAGATTTTGGGAATTGAGCTTTTCTGCGCCGCCCAGGGATTTGATTTCCGAAAACCGCTTAGATCCGGAGGAATCATCGATGCCTGTCATGCGGAGGTAAGGAAAACGATTCCATTTGCTGAGGCAGATCATATCATGTCGGCTGAAATGAACAAGGCGATCGAACTGGTCAAAAAGAGAGTATTGATCACCATCGCAAACAAAGCCGCAAAAAGACTAAAAATCAACGTTAAAAACGAGTCCCATGAACTTTTCGGAATTTATTGAGAAATATGCCACTCATCCAAATTACCATGCTCCCACTGGTATTGAGTTACATGCAAAATCATGGCAGTGTGAAGCGCCGCTGCGTATGTTGCTCAACAACCTTGATCGACGCGTAGCCGAAAACCCGGAAGAGCTGGTGGTATATGGAGGGACAGGACAGGCAGCCCGCAATCCGGAGGCATTGTTGCAGATCATTAAGTGTCTGCTCGAACTGGATGATAACCATAGCCTGCTGATTCAGTCGGGAAAAGCGGTGGGAATTGTCAGGACTCACCCGGAAGCACCACGCGTATTGATTGCAAACAGCAACCTTGTTCCGGTCTGGGCCACCTGGGACCATTTCGAGAAACTGAAAAGCGAAGGGTTGATGATGTATGGTCAGATGACTGCAGGAAGCTGGATATACATTGGTTCTCAGGGGATTCTCCAGGGAACATTCGAAACATTTGCCGCTTGCGGAGCCAAATACTTCCATGGAGATCTGAAACATAAACTCATTGTTTCAGGTGGACTTGGGGGAATGGGTGGAGCTCAGCCACTCGCTGCCACGCTGGCAGATGCCACATTTCTGGGCATCGATATCGATCCTGAGCGGATAAAAAAACGCGTTGAATCGGGGTACATCGACTTTATTTCGTATTCCTATAGCGAAGCGAAGGAGATGGTTCTGAAGGCAAAAGAGCATGGAAAAGCAATCTCTGTAGGTTTGGTTGCTGATATCGGAGACACGCTCGAACAATTGCTTGCCGACGGAATTATCCCCGATGTTGTTACGGACCAGACTTCAGCACATGACCCTTTGTATGGTTATATCCCAAACGGGCTCACCCTTGAGGCAGCAAGAACACTCCGAAAAGTTGCACCCGAAAAATATAAGGAGCTATCGATGAAAAGCATGGCCCGGCATGTCGGTTTCATGCTGGAAATGCAAAAAATGGGTGCTATCGTATTTGACTACGGGAATAACCTGCGGGAGATGGCCCTTCAAGGGGGTGAAAAAAACGCGTATAATTTCAATGGATTTATACCGGAATTTATCAGGCCACTGTTTTGTGACGGTAAAGGGCCATTTCGATGGGCAGCTTTGTCGGGCGATCCTGAAGATATCCGGGTAACGGATCAGGCATTAATCGAGGCATTCCCCGATAATTTACAAATGATAGCCTGGCTGAAAAAAGCCGAGCAACGGGTTGAATTTCAGGGATTGCCTGCACGGATCTGCTGGCTGGGGATGGGTGAGCGCGAAAAAGCAGGCGTGCTGTTCAATAATCTCGTAAAAGCCGGCAAAGTAAAAGCCCCGATTGTTATTGGACGTGACCATCTCGATTGTGGTTCTGTAGCATCTCCAAACCGCGAGACCGAAAAAATGCTTGACGGCAGTGATGCGGTCTCAGATTGGCCCTTACTCAATCTTATGGCCAATACAGGCGGAGGGGCAACGTGGGTTTCATTCCATCACGGCGGCGGCGTTGGGATGGGCTATTCGCAACATGCCGGAATGGTCGTACTCGCCGACGGAACTGAAAGGGGTGAGAATTGTATTCGTCGGGTACTTTTTAACGATCCTGCCCTGGGAATTTTCAGGCATAACGACGCGGGATATGAGAAGGCCCGGGAAAATATGCATACCTTTGAACTTGGGTTCAAATGAATAATTGCCATTTTTTTGGCGAATGGAAGTAAAAGAGGCAACTTTGGCAAATAGAAAATAAATCATGATAAAGAACAGACTAATTGGACCTTTCACACAACTTCTAACCATGGATAATATTCCGTTAGGGGGAAGTCTGAATGACAACCAGCTTGAGATTATTCCAAATGGCGGAGTAGTTGTTTGTGAAGGGAAAATTGTGAAAATCGGGAATTTCGATTTATTGGGTGACCAGTTTGGCGATCGCAATACCATCATTGATTATATCGACACCGAGATGGTCGTCATCCCCGGCATGATCGATCCGCATACCCATATTTGCTGGGCAGGTAGCCGTGCAAACGATTATGCCCTGCGGCTGGCAGGTAAAAGTTATCTTGAAATAGCCCTTGGTGGCGGAGGAATCGGGGATACCGTTGAAAAAACCAGAGCAGCAGAACCGGCAGATCTCGAAGCTTCACTGACCGAGCGTGCAAAAACCTATTTGCGCAATGGCGTGACCACGATTGAGGTTAAAAGTGGTTACTGTCTTAACACCGAGGGGGAACTTAAACTCCTTGAAGTAATTGGACGGGTCAATAAAAAGCTCGCTGTTGATCTTATCCCGACCTGTCTTGCTGCGCACATTAAACCCTCCGATTTTAAAGGTACTCAGCCTGAATACCTGGATAATATTATAAATGAACTTCTTCCGGAGGTTAAGCGGAGAAATTTGTCCAACAGAATAGATATCTACATCGATAAAGGGGCTTTTACAACAGAAGAAGCCATCTTATATTTAAACAGAGCTAAGGCTCTGGGATTTGACCTCGTGGTTCATGGTGACCAGTTTACCGAAGGAGGGGTTGCAGTAGCATGTGAACTTGGAGCCCGTTCTGTTGATCATCTGGAAATGATGAATGATCAGGAGATCCAGTTATTGGCTGATTCTGATGTAATTTCTATTGTTCTTCCTGGCTCTTCCCTTGGACTGGGGGGGCGTTTTGCACCGGCCCGCAAACTGTTGGATGCAGGATGTTCACTGGCCATTGGTTCTGACTGGAATCCCGGATCTGCTCCAATGGGTGATCTGCTGCTTCAGACAGCAATTATAGGCATTTATGAGAAAATGACCATGGCTGAATCATTGGCAGGAATCACTTTCAGAGCGGCCAAAGCGCTAAACTTAAACGATCGGGGAGTATTAAAAATGGGATTAATCGCCGATATGGCCGGGTTTTCGGTAGCCGACTATCGTGAAATCATTTACCATCAGGGGAGTCTCAATCCATCAGTCGTCTGGAAACGGGGAGAACGGCAGTGAGAGGAGGGAGAGACTGGGAGAGGGAGAGACTGGGAGAGGGAGAGAATAGGAGAGACTGAGAGAGGGAGAGATTGAGAGACTGAGAGAGGGAGTGTCAAGGATAATTCGGCGATTTGAAAATTTGAAAATGAAGTAATGGCCTTCAGGATGTTTTTCCAAATGATATTAACAATTTGTTGGCTATATAAATAATGAGATTCCTCACTTCGTTCGGAATGACACCTTTTTTTAATGAAGGTGAGGGTGACCAAACTCCCATGTCATTCTGAATGAAGCGCAGCGGAATGAGGAATCTCACATTATTCGTTAATTTGACAATGAAAAAATTTGCAATAAATACGACATTATATTTTTGTCATTACTTATTACCTGTCAAAACCCTGAAAGGGTAACAGGATTATAGCGTAAAATACGGGTTAAATAAAAATCAGGACCTGTCATAAAATGAACTTTCAATGTTCGCAAAAGCTCAGAACTTGCAGTATCTTGCCAGTTGCCAGTTGCCAGTCGCCAGTTGCCAGTTGCCAGTTGCTCAAATACAATGTGCAGACCTAAATCTTCAAACAATGAAACAATTAATCGAGTGTGTCCCAAATTTTTCAGAGGGACGTGATCTGTCCATCATTAAGCAAATAACCGATGTCATTGAGGGCATACAGGGGATCAAACTTTTGAATGTCGATCCCGGATTTGCTACCAACCGGACAGTTGTCACTTTTGTTGGAGAACCGGCGCAGGTTGTTGAAGCTGCTTTTCAGGCAATAAAACGGGCATCTGAACTTATCGATATGCGCCATCATAAAGGGGAACATCCCAGGTTTGGTGCTACCGATGTTTGTCCGTTTGTCCCGGTTTCAAATATTTCGATGGAAGAGACGGTGGAATATGCCCGGCTTCTTGCAAAACGGGTTGGCAACGAACTGTCTATTCCCGTCTATTGTTACGAATTTGCTGCCTTCGAAGAGAAACGGCGAAGCCTGGCAAATTGCAGAGCTGGTGAATATGAAGGTTTGGCTGAGAAGTTAGGATCTGCAGAATGGAAGCCCGATTTTGGTCCAGCCACATTCAATGAACGATCGGGTGCTTCGGCAATCGGAGCACGAAACTTCCTGATTGCATACAACATTAATCTGAATACGACCTCTGTACGTCTGGCTAACTCTATTGCATTTGACATTCGCGAAGCAGGACGGATTAAACGGGAAGGAGACCCCATAACGGGAAAAATTATCAAGGATCAAAATGGTGAGCCGCTCCGGATACCCGGAACTTTGAAAAAAGTTCGTGCCATTGGTTGGTATATCAAGGAATACGGAATTGCTCAGATATCCATAAATCTGACAGATATTTCTGCAACTCCGGTTCATGTTGCGTTTGATGAAGTCTGCGAAAGAGCCCGTGACAGGGGAATCAGGGTCACCGGTTCAGAGTTAATCGGCATGATACCCCTTCAGGCATTGCTGGATGCCGGTAAGCACTTCCTCAAAAAGCAACATCGCTCGATAGGAATTCCAGATAAAGAGATCATTAAAATAGCAGTTAAGTCACTTGGATTAGACGAATTGGCCCCTTTTGATCCTGCCAAAAGGGTTATCGAATATCTTCTGGATAATGAAGACAACCCGTTAATCGAACTCTCACTGAGAGATTTTATCCACCAAACGGCTTCTGAGGCACCTGCACCCGGTGGTGGGTCCGTGGCTGCTTATGCCGGTGCACTGGGTGCTTCCCTGGGAACCATGGTCGCGAATCTTTCATCACACAAACGGGGATGGGACCACCGATGGGAGGAGTTCTCCGATTGGGCAGAGAAGGGGAAGATCCTTTACGAAAAGTTGTTGAAACTCGTCGACCGCGATACCCGGGCATTCAACCAAATTATGGAAGCTTTTCAACTTCCCAAAGAATCCCCGGCCGAAGTGATTGCACGAAAAAATTCCATTCAATCAGCTACCAGAATAGCGATAGAAATCCCTTTCCAGGTTATGCAAACTGCTTACGAAGCAATGGAAGTAATTGAAAATATGGTTAAAACAGGTAACTCCAATTCGATAACCGATGCTGGAGTCGGAGCTCTTTGTGCTGCAACAGCAGTTTCGGGAGCTTACCTCAACGTGCTGGTCAATGCATCAGGATTTGATGACAAGGTGTCGATCAGAGAGATACTCCATGAAGCTGCATCATTGGAACTTCAGGCCGGAGAGCGGTGCGGGAAGATTCAGAAACTGATTCATGCTAAATTAAAATAAGATAATCTTAATCTAAGAACATTCTGCCCTGTTATTTGTAGCCTTTTTAGTACTGTTCGAAGTTTTAGTAGTTATGCGTATATTTGCCCGGAAAATAATTTTTTAAATGCAGATTGGTTTGAAAATAAAAGAGTGGATTGGTAGATCAGTCACCTTGCTACTGCTTATACTCTTTTTGGGGTATTACGGTGGCATCACGTTATTCCCCCATTCTCATATTGTCAACGGCATTACAATTGTTCATTCTCACCCTTATAAACAAGGAAATAAGAGCAACTCTTCAGGCTTGCCACATACGGGTAAAGAGTTGTTACTCATTCAGACATTATCAGAATTCGTATCAACCGTTGCTGCACTGTATATCGCTGCATTCATTTTAAAGCCCTTAATGCTCGACCCGTTTGTCCGGTTTACGATGGCAGGATATGCAGAACCAGGAGGTAACGGTAATAATACACTTCGGGCTCCCCCTTTCGAAATGCTCACGTTGGGATTTTAAATATTAGGTACTATTTCACAAGTCAATTGTCGTCCGTCGGATCCTTTCGTCGTGCAGGATGACATATTATGCATTTCAAAAACATAAGTACAATGAAGCGATTACTAATTCTAGGTTTAGCTTGGGCTGCAATTTCATGCCATAGCAAAACGGAATCGGGATCATCCGTAAATTATACCATAAGCGGAGATACCATCTTTATTCCCGGGAATTCAAATTTAAAAGAAAAGATAAAGACGGCCGTTATAGGTGCAACACCTTATAGTCATAGACGATCGGCATCTGGTATTGTTAAGGCCATTCCAAATAATTTTGCCCAAATAGCTTCCCCGTTTGCCGGACGTATCATTAAATCCTTTATCAGGCTGGGGCAGCATGTGGCAATAAACGCACCAATTTTTGAGATCAGTGCTCCTTCATTTTTTGAGGCTGGAAAGGCCTATTATCAGTCAAAACAAGAGATGCAGCTTGCAGAAAAAAATCTGCGCCGTCAGCAGGATTTATTAAAGAACGGTGTTGGAGTTCAAAAGGATATGGAAGAGGCTGAGGTAAGCTACGAACTCAGCAAACGAGACTATGAGAATTCAATTGCAAGTTTAAATGTTTACCATGTCGATCCTGCCAATATGGTACTGGGCCAGCCACTAATAGTTCGTTCACCGATTGCGGGCGAGGTGATTTCCGATAATATTGTGATCGGTCAATATGTCCGTGATGATGCCGGTCCCATAGCGCTTGTTGCCGAGTTGAGCAAAATATGGGTGGTTGGTCAGATCAAGGAGAAAGATATCAACAGTATCCATGAATCTGACAAGGTTGAAATTGAGGCAGCTGGAATTCCCGGCCTGAATATCGATGGCGTTGTCTATCATATCAGTGAAATGCTCGATGAAACAACCCGCTCAGTTGAGGTTTTTATTGAATGTGCCAATAGCGGGAGAAATCTAAAGCCGGGAATGTACGCTACAGTTCTGTTTACGGAAAAAGCAGATAATTCAATACTTGTTCCAACAAGCGCTGTTCTTCAAATGGAAGAGAGCAGCTTTGTTTTTATTAAAACTAAGAGGAATGGATATGTGAAGAGAATGATCCAAACAGCGGGTACCGATAACGACAGGATTATTCTGAAATCGGGAGTTAAGCCTGATGAAGAGATTGTTACAGAGGGGGCTTTTTATTTACTCGAGACTAAATAGCCTGACTTATGCATGGAATTATTTTAATGGCCATCCGTAAGAGGTGGATGATGGTTGCCCTTTTCTTCCTGGTATGTATCCTTGGATTTTATTCATGGAGACAACTCTCCATTGAGGCCTATCCCGACATTGCTGACGTAACGGTACAGGTGATCACCCAAGTGCCTGGACTGGCTGCAGAAGAGGTTGAGCAGCAGATTACTATTCCAATTGAGCGCGAATTAAACGGCCTTCCAGGAGTCCACGTGATGCGAAGTAAAAATACATTTGGATTGTCAACCATTGTGATGGTTTTCGAAGACAAAGTAGAAGACTATTGGGCCCGGCAACGTGTACAGGAGAGGCTTTCTACTTTACAACTTCCCTATGGAGCTGTTCCCGGATTAAATGTACTGACTTCGCCAACCGGTGAAATTTACAGGTATATCATTGAGAGTAAAAATCACGATATACGGGAGTTGACCGATTTGAATAAATGGGTGATTATTCCCCGTCTCAAGCAGGTGACCGGGGTCGCTGATGTAAGCAATTTCGGCGGAATTTCAACCCAGTTTCAGATCGAGATCGATCCAGTGAAATTGGAGCAATATGGACTTACGTTATCGGATGTATCCAATAAAATCGGGCAGAACAATACGAATGCCGGTGGCAGTATGCTCTATCGGGGTGATCTTGGTTATGTGATCCGGGGAATCGGCCTTGTCAAGGATCTGGATGATCTTGGAATGATTGTAGTCAAAACAGAAAATGGGGTACCCATCTTTATTAAGGATCTGGGAGATTTGAAATATGGGAGTATCGAGAGAAAAGGGACACTGAGCTTCTCAGACAAAGTGAGGAATTATCCTGAAAGTATTGAAGGAACTGTACAGATGCTTAGATACCAGAACCCATCCATAGTCCTTGAACAGGTGCATAAATCTGTAGATGAACTTAACAGGGATATCCTGCCTGAAGGGGTAAAAATTCATCCTTTTCTGGATCGGACCGATCTGGTAAAAACAACATTGAACACCGTTTCGCATACGCTGCTGGAAGGAATCCTTCTGGTTGTTTTTGTTTTGATCCTTTTTCTGGGTAGCTGGCGCGGTGCTTTGCTTGTCGCAATAACAATACCGGTGGCCTTGCTGATTGCCTTTGGTTTGATGTTGGCGACAGATATCCCCGCCAATCTATTGTCACTTGGGGCAATTGACTTTGGTATTATTGTCGACGGTGCGATCGTTATGATGGAGACAATCCTTAAGAAAAGGGAAGACCATCCGGATATGATCTTTGAAGAGAAATCAATCGTTGAACGGGTGTTTGAAGTTGCAAAACCTGTTTTTTTCTCTTCCATTATTATTATTACCGCATACCTGCCGCTTTTTGCTTTTGAACGGGTAGAAAAAAAGCTATTCACTCCAATGGCATTTACTGTCGGTTATGCGCTGCTGGGTGCACTCTCTGTAGCCCTTTTCCTAATTCCGGGACTGGCTTATGTACTTTACAAAAATCCCGGGAAAACCTATCACAATAAGTGGCTGGAAAAGATTACTGCTGTCTATAAACGACAAACCGCACGTATTTTAGCCCGTCCTCAATCTGTATTCCTCCCTTTGGGCATCATTCTAATCACTGCCATGATACTTACAATCACGGTAGGAAAAGATTTTTTACCGCAGCTTGATGAGGGTTCTTTATGGTTACAGGTGCAGCTTCCTCCCGGAATCTCACTCGATAAATCAAAAGCGATGAGCGACTCATTACGGCATCGGTTGAATAAATATGAAGAGGTTTCTTATGTAATGTTTCAGACCGGTCGCGACGACCAGGGAGTCGATCCGTTTTCGCTTTCACATATTGAGTGTTCAATTGGTTTAAAACCGTATAGCGAGTGGAAAAACGGAAAGAGAAAGAGCGACCTTATTGATCAGATGTCAAAGGAGATTGACTCAATGCCGGGATATTCGGTTGGCTTTTCCCAGCCGATCTTCGACATGGTTATGGACCAGATTGCAGGTTCCCACAGCGATCTGGCGATAAAAATATATGGTGAGGATCTAAAAGAGAGCAGACAAGTTGCCGAACAGATTTTAACGGTACTAAAGACAATACCCGGAGCTGCTGATCTTGCAATAGACCAGGAACCGGCATTACCTCAGCTTCAGGTTCGGGCAAACAGAGATAAGATTGCTCAATATGGGCTCAATGTCTCCGATGTTGCTGAATTGGTAGAAGTTGCAATAGGGGGGCAGCCGGTGTCACAGATTTTCATCGGGAATAAAGTTTACGATGTGATTTGCCGCTATAATGAGAACAGCCGGAACACACCTGAAAAAATTGGAAATTTGATGCTTACTTCAGGTTCAGGGGCTAAAATTCCGCTCTCTCAGGTTACCGATATCAGGCTTAGTACTGGTGCCAGTACAATAACAAGGGAGATGAATAAGCGCTATACGGCATTGCGTATAAATCTTAGGGGAATTGATCTTACGGCATTCCTGAAGATTGCCCAGGGAAAAATCGATCAACATGTAACGTATAATCGTGAAAAGTGCAATATTGTCTGGAGCGGGCAGTTTGAAAACCAGAACAGAGCTTATGCCCGTCTTGGTTTTATCGTCCCTCTGGCATTAGCCATCATGTTTTTATTGCTTTTTGGCGCTTTTGGGAAACTTCGTCAGGCAGGGTTATTGATGGGAATTGTACCTTTGGCATTGTTTGGTGGTATGCTTGCCCTGAACGTGCGTGGGATGACCTTGAATGTCTCATCTGCTGTTGGTTTTATTGCCCTGTTTGGCGTCTCAATTCAAAATGGGGTGATCATGATCTCCCATTTCAATGCCTTACGCAGGCAGGGGATGAATTTGACAGATGCTGTCAGATCGGGAGCAGCTCACAGGTTAAGGCCTGTTTTGATGACTGCAACAGTGGCAGTGCTAGGATTACTTCCAGCATCGCTCTCTTCAGGTATCGGTTCTGATGTTCAACGCCCCTTGGCCACCGTAATTGTTTATGGATTGCTTTTTGCCACGTTAATTACACTTTACGTGCTTCCTGCCCTTTACTACCTGGGGGAGAAAAAGTGGTCGAGGGACGAAGACTATACAGCTTTAAATAAATAAAAGAATACAGATGAAAATAGTTACCATAGGCCTGATATTTTTTTTATCTCAGGGGCAAACATCTTTTAGTCAGACGGAAAAAGTAGCTGGACAGATTGGGTTAAAGTTTGCCACATATATTGATATGGTGGGAAAACACAATCTTGATTATGCGGCTGAACGATATGAGGTAAGTAAATCAGAGGCAGCAATTGAAATAGCAAAAGTTTTTCCCGACCCGACACTTTCTATTGGAATGTCGCAGGATCGCGAAGGGCACCTGACTACAGGAAATGGTCTTTCGGGAGGTTTGGATGAGACAGTTGATCTATTTGGGAAGCGGAAAGCCAGAATCGAGCTGGCAAAAAGCCAGCATGAGCTCTCAAAAGCGCTATTGGCCGATTTCTTTCGAAATCTTGAAGCTCAGTCATCAGAAGCCTTTCTGATGGCATTAAAGCAAAAACAACTGTATGAGGTTAAGCTCAACTCCTACCAGACCATGAAACGACTGGCCGAGGCAGATAGTATCCGGCTAAAATTAGGGAGTATCATGGAAATTAATGCAGTTCAAAGTAAATTGGAGGCAGGTTCGCTGTATAATGAATTATTGCAGGCTGAGGCAGATCTGAGAAATTCACTTATTCAACTTTCTCAGATGACCGGAAGTTTAAAAGAGGATACGTTGTGGATTCCGGCAGGTAGTCTGATCATTAAACCCCGGGTTTTTGTATTTGCAGATCTGATGGTTACAGCCAGGGATAAAAGGGCAGACCTTGTCGCCGCACTCTACAATAAAGAGGTGGCCCATAAGGCATTAAGATTGGCACAAAAGGAGCGGAGGATGGATCTGGGGCTTACCCTGGGAATCTCAAACAGCACCCCTGCAGTCAATTCAGGCCCTTCTACAGCAACGATCTCAGCCGGGATTGCCATTCCACTTAAATTTTCGAATCATTATAAAGGGGAACTTAAACAGGTACAGTTTCAAATATCACAATCTGAGGTATTGTATGAAAAGGCTGAATTACAGATCAGGACCGAAATTATGCAGGCAATGCAAAACTACCAGGCTTCATGCAAACAGGTTGAAAGTTACGATCATGGGATGCTTGAAAGCGCTCAAAGTGTCCGGAAAGGGAAAATATACAGTTATAGCAGGGGGGAAACATCACTGCTCGAGGTGCTTAATGCCCAACGCACCTTTAACGATATTCAGCAAAGTTATTATGAAACCCTTTTTAACCGCGCGGTGGCTCTTGTCGAGCTGGAAAAAGCTGCAGGGATATGGGATGTGGATTTTTAATGTGCTAATGTGCTAATAGGCTAATGTGCTAATAGGCTAATGTGCTAATATGCTAATGTGCTAATTTGAAAATGGCTAATTTGAAGATTTGAAAATGAGGGAATGTGCCAATGTGCTAATGAGACAATTTGAAAATGAAGGGAGCCGTGTAACGGCGTAAGTTTGGTAAAGGATAATTTGATAAGAATTCGTAAGCCGCCTCGCGGCGACAGAGTTGATTACGAACCAACTTTCATTTAAAAATACGACAATAAATTATTCAAATAACTTAATAAATGGAACATTCAAAATAAAAGCCGGGTAATTTTGATCCAATTAACCCGGCTTTTATTATATATTAAAAGAGATTATACTCCAAAAGCTGACTGGATCTTATCGACATAATCAAGTTTCTCCCAGGTGAAAAGCTCAACCTCTTTGATCATATCTCCAAAATAAGGTGATGAGTATTTCTTAATAATAGTCTGAGGAGTACGTCCCATGTGTCCGTAAGCAGCAGACTCCTCATAAATAGGATTGCGCAGTTTCAGCCGCTCTTCAATAGCATATGGTCGAAGGTCAAAAAGAGCACTGATTTTTTCAGCAATCTCACCATCTTTAAGGACTATTTTGGCTGTTCCATAGGTGTTTACATAAATATTTACCGGTTGTGCAACGCCAATAGCATAAGCGAGCTGGACTAAAATTTCATCTGCAATACCAGCAGCTACCATATTTTTGGCAATATGACGTGCAGCATAAGCCGCTGAACGGTCAACCTTGGATGGATCTTTTCCTGAAAATGCTCCTCCACCATGAGCACCTTTCCCGCCATAGGTATCCACAATGATTTTACGGCCCGTAAGTCCTGTGTCACCATGAGGACCTCCGATTACAAATTTCCCTGTCGGATTGACATAAAGAATATAACCTGCTTTAAACAACTGTTGAAGTTGTGCAGGTAATTTTGCCAGGATTGCAGGAATCAGATATTTCTCAACATCAGCTTTAATCTTATCACACATGGCCTGATCGGTCTTTGCCTGCTCCTCTGCTGATTTATTTTCGGGTTGCAGAAATTCATCATGCTGTGTTGAAACGACAATTGTATGAACCCTTACAGGCTTATTATCATTGTCATATTCAATGGTAACCTGTGATTTTGAATCAGGACGAAGATAGGTCATTACGATTCCTGCCCGACGGATTGAAGCGAGTTCCTTTAACAACAGATGAGAAAGGTCGAGCGATAATGGCATGTAGTTTTCGGTCTCCGAAGAAGCGTATCCAAACATCATCCCCTGATCACCGGCACCCTGATTTTCGCGGTCGACCTTGTCTACACCACGATTAATATCCGGTGACTGTTCGTGTAAGGCGGTTAAAACGCCGCAGGAATCGCCATCGAACTGATACTCAGCTTTGGTATAACCAATCCTGTTGATAACCCTTCGGGCCACTTCACGCACATCGACATAAGTTTGAGATTTGATCTCTCCGGCCAAAATTACCTGTCCTGTTGTAACCAGGGTTTCGCAAGCGACCTTAGAGTTGGGGTCGTATGCCAAAAATTCATCAAGTACCGCATCAGAAATCTGATCGGCTACTTTATCGGGGTGCCCTTCTGACACCGATTCAGAGGTAAAAAGATATCCCATATAAAAATATGTTATGACCCGATTGCTCAGATCAATTAGTAATTAAAAAATTATTGGGATATTTGATTGACAGGACAGAATCCAAAAAATTTGTTTTAGCATTTTTTTTTGTGGTTGCAATCAATCAAATTTATCCACCAATAACAGCGCAAATATATAGACTTTATTTGTATTTGGCTGATGGAGTGGTTGTATTTTTTTGAAATATTTTTTAATTGACTGTAAATCAATATTTTTTAAGCAAAAAGCCTAAAAACAAAGATCATCTCAGGGATAGACTAACAAAAAGCAGCGGCATAAGATATTGTCTGATATCTTATGCCGCTTAAAATCCTGAACTTTTTGTCCGTATACTTCTATTGTGTTACAATTAATTTTTTGGTCAGCATTTTCTCACCCCATCTCATTACACACGTATACATTCCTGATGGAAGTGATCGCTGGAAATAGACCGTCTGGGTAATTCCGCTTTCGACTTCTGCATCAAAAATCCTTGCAATTTGTTGTCCGGCCATTGAAAAGATATCCAGTTTTACATTTGAATTATCACCGATCTGAAATTCAAAGGTTGCTGAACTTACAGCAGGATTTGGATATACCTTAAGATCATTGTTTGCAGGCGTGACCTGAAGTATTTCTGATGTTGCGGAGGATGACAGTATTGATGCATCTACAGGTGAAACTACTGCGGCCTCAATCATTGGGTCTGCCGATGCAGCAACTGGAGCAATAAGAGAAGCAGAATCGCTGTTTGCCGAAGGTATCGTTGCACCCTTTACCAGGCTAATGCTGAGGGTTCTTGCACTACTTGTTCCGCACCCGTTGGTTGCTGTTACACTTAATGTTCCTGATGTGGCAGTAAGCGAAAAGCTGATTAGCACAGAATTGGTAGTCCCGGTTATAGTTGCACCTGTACCAGAAAAACTCCATTTGTAGATTACCCCTGCTACTAAAGGAACGGTATAAGCAACATTCGCGGTCCCTTTGCTTACTCTGGAGGTTGAGGCTGTAAATTTATCGGGGGTAGCAGCGGATGCATTTACAGTTACTGCAATGGTTGTGGAATTGGTACATCCGCTTCCATTTGAAACAGTATACTTAATGGTCGCTGTTCCTGCTGCTACTCCTTTGACAACTCCTGCTGTGGAAACCGTCGCAATTGAAGTGCTGGAACTACTCCATACGCCGCCGGTTGTAGATTCTGTTAAAGTTGTTGTGCTCCCCTGACAAACGGATGTGACACCGCCAATTAGTGCAGGTGCTGTTGGAAGCGCATTAACAGTTACTGTTGTACTTGAAGATGCGCTGCAACCACCAGAATTGGTAACTGAATAATTTATCGTAACCGTTCCTGCCGCTATTCCTTTAACAACTCCTGCTGCGGTAACCGTGGCTATTGAAGGAGTTAAGCTACTCCATACACCGCCGTTGGTTGCATCGGTTAAGGTGGTTGTATTTCCTGCACATACCGACTTGGTTCCTCCGATAGCTGCAGGAGCTGAAGGAGCTGAACTGGTTGTGATTTTCACATTCCCGGTCATTGAACTTGAGCAGGTAGTAGTCGAATTAGTGGCAACAACTGTGTATGTTCCCACGACAGTCTTTAATCCAAAGCTGATGGAAGAACCTGTTCCTACAACTACTGCCCCTGTATTTACATTGGCAAGTAATAACTGATAATTTACGCCGGTCTGTGAACCGCTCAACCCAACTAAAACACCGGTTCCTCCGGTACAATATACTCCGCCACCGGTTACGGTAAACAGGGATGGCAACGCATTTACGGTAACGACTGTGTTTGTGCTTGTGCTACAGCCTCCTGCACTGGTAATTGTGTATACGATTGTGGCTGATCCTGCAACAACACCCGTGACTAACCCTGTTGAAGATATTGTAGCGATCGACGGAGTTAAACTACTCCAGACACCTCCAGTTGAAGCATCTGTTAAGATTGTAGAGCTTCCTACGCATACCGATTTTGTTCCTCCAATCGAAGCTGGTGTTGAAGGACCTTCGGTAATGGCTACATTCACACTTCCGGTCATAATACTTGAACAAGCACTTGTTGCACTGTTGCCATCGATGGTATAAGTACCTGCAGCTGTCTGAAGTCCAAAATCAATGGGTGAACCTGTCCCGGCAATGCTATTCCCGGTATCCGTACCATTCAGCATAAACTGGTAATTAACGCCGGTTTGAGAACCACTCAAGCCTACGGTAACCCCTGTTCCTCCATTGCAATATGCTCCGCCACCGGTTACTGAATAGAGTACCGGAAGTAGGTTAATGGTGACTATTGCACTTCCTGACATGGTCCGGGATGAAGAGGTAGTTGGATTTGTAGCGACAACGGTATAGGTTCCTGCCGATGTCTGCAGACCAAAATCCAGTGCAGATCCTGTTCCGGCAATTATGCTTCCTGTGTTTAAGCCATTTAAAACCAACTGGTAGTTTATGTCTGTTTGTGAGTCACTTAGTCCTACGCTAACACCAGTTCCTCCGGCGCAATAGCCACCACCACCTGTCATATTCTGAAGGTCAGGCTGATTAATAACAGTGGGAACACCATCAAACTCAAATGCCCCGATATCTGATTTCGCTCCATTGGGACGTGGTGAGCCGTCAAAATCAAAAGTGATAGCCGGATCTATATTTGCCTGATCGATTAATGGAGAAGTAGCAAGTAATTTAAAATCGTTTGGTGACAGTGGAGTAGTAGAGACAAATTTTACAGAATCACCATTCCGCGCAAGATAATTATTCAGGCTCGTAACATTGCTCGCTTTATCCTGGACCATAATATATGAATCAACTCCTTTAAAACTGGTATTTCCGTTTTGGTAGTAATCAAAATTCCCCGGATTCAGAATGATATTGGATTCAACTACATTTATAGTGCCGGTTACACTGGAAAAACGGATACCCTCCGATTTCGGATTAATAATATTGTTGTTTTTAATGTATAGGGAAGACTCATTATCACTTACGAAAATTCCATATTTCATTTGGGTTAAATCGGCTGGCAAATAACTACGGCCGGCATCAACAACAATATTGTTGAATATTCTGCTGCCTCCCAGTCCGTGAAATTCAATACCATCACCTTTCCCCTGGCTAATGAAATTGTTGTAACAGTCAGCTTTGGTTCCGCCACCCAGGATTATTCCCGACATTTGAGCATAGGTTTCCGATTGACTGTCATAAAGAACAGTATTGTTGTATATCTGACAGTTATTGTATGCAGAACTTACCTGGATACCATCCCAACCTGAATATTCAACGAGATTATTATAAACCTGAACACCATCGAGCAAGCTTGGCAATAAAAGTGTGTCTTTCCCGTTACATACAACATCTTGCCCAGTGTACTTGGTGCTGCCGATATACATCCCTTCGTCTCCTGCATGACCAATATAATTATCGTGGATTATTGTATTGTATTGGGTGAAATGAGATCTTTCGGCAGTGAGGTCGCAATCGGGATCGGTTTTAGCGTAGAGACCAGCGATCATCGTATTTTCAATGGATACATGGTCAATCTCAAAGTCTGAGCTCAAAGCTCCAACACTCATTCCAGCTCCTGCAGCAACCCGTTTTACCTGAAATCCATAGGTTATTCCGGCATCACCCGTCCCGGTGAATTTAATGTACCGGCAATTCTGAATGTTTATGCCGTAATAAAAATCAGTATCAATTATAATTGGCCCGCCCGAATTGATCATTACGATAGGTTTCCCGGGTGCTCCCTGAAAACCTTTAATTAGCAGGTATTGTTTACTCCCGCCCTGAAAGTAGAGTGTATCACCTGGCTTTACTGACTTATATACTGAACTGGCTGCATTTATATAAATCTGATCTGTTGTGATCACATAGCTTGTTTGACTAACTGCAGATTTAATCTGGAGTAGCAGGAACAGACCGAACAGTATTTTAAGAGTATTTTTCATAGCATTTTGCTGATTTAATTAGTTGATCAGACTTTAATATTGTTACCCTACAAAAGGGCTAGCAGATAATAGATAACCTGGAAATTCAGGTAACCCAATAATTTCAAAACAAAGGAGAACGTAAAAATAATTTACACTTTTGAAATTTCCCCGGAAAACGAAATTTATCATTGGATTCCAGCAGCTTGAATGCTTATTATTTTCTACAAAGCTAGTAATAAATTTTAACAACGTAAAAAAAAAGTGTAAAATATTTGAATATTTTACACTTTAAATTATTTTGAAACGGATTTTAGAATTATCTCATTCTGTATTAGCTATTAACCGATTGTAGATTTATTTGGTTATTTCTAAAAAAATTGATTCAAGGCTCGATTCCTCCCTTTTTAGAGTCAGAATTGTAAGTCCATTTTCAACTGCAAATTTGAAAATCAGGGGTCGGAGGTCGCTCTCACCGCCACTTATAAGCCAGCTTGCAGCTGTGACAGCTTCCAAACGGGTAATTTCCGCAATTTTCCTGAATAAATCTGGATTGACAGCTTCTGCAAATTCGACAAGAATTACCTGTGAAAAAGGGGATGCTAATCCCTTAATATTAGCAGGTGAATCTGTTGCTACGATTTTCCCGTGATTGATGATCATGATCCGGTCGCATAACGCTTCAACTTCCTGCATAATGTGGGTAGAGAGCATCACCGTTTTATCCGAGCTGATGTTGCGGATTAATTGGCGTATTTCTACCAGTTGGGTTGGATCGAGTCCGGAAGTGGGTTCATCCAGAATAAGGACCGAAGGATCATGGATCAGGGCCTGAGCAATTCCTACCCGTTGCCTGTACCCCTTGGAGAGTGCACCGATTTTTTTATGCTTTTCTGGTCCGAGCCCTGTTAACCCAATAATCTCCTTTATGCGGCGTGAAACCGACTTGAGACGATAAATCCCAGCGACATACTCAAGATATTCGGCCACATAGAGATCTGTATAGAGCGGATTATTCTCCGGCAGATAGCCAATCTGCCGTTTGATTTCAAGCCCGTTCTCTCCGACTGTGAGCCCGTTTATCCGGATGATCCCCTCCTCCGGCTGCAGAAATCCGGTTATTACTTTCATCAATGTTGATTTCCCTGCACCGTTGGGTCCCAGTATTCCAACGATTTCACCGGAATTAACGGTAAAGGAGACATTGTCCAGCGCCCTTTGGTTTCCGTATATTTTTATGACTGATTCTACATGTACCGACATTATAGTTAATTTTCAACAAATCTAACTCAAAATCACGAATGAGATCTCCTAATGTCCCGGTGAAGAAGTACAAATATCCAAAATAAAGCATAATTTTGCCGCAGCTATCGACCATAACAGAGAAATGGAATGAAGAATCAGAATTTCAATTACATCGATTCCCTTTTAAGATTTAAAAGACAAGATACAGCCACAGTTAAGATCGGTATGGTGACTTTGGGAGGAATGTACCCCATACGTTTACAATCGATGACCGACACTGATACAAAAGATACCGATAGTACAGTAAATCAGGTGATCAGAATACTGGATGCCGGAGCCGATTTTGTACGGGTAACCGTTCAGGGTATCCGGGAAGCTGAAAATCTAAAGAATATCAGGGCGGAACTCGACCGCAGGGGCTATCTCAACCCGTTGGTTGCTGATGTCCATTTCAATCCTGCCGCAGCAAATATTGCCATTAAATATGTCAGGAAAGTTAGGATCAACCCGGGAAATTTCTACGATAAACGGGCAAAATTTGAGCATCTCCTATACACTAATGAGGAGTATCTGGATGAACTGGCTAAAATAGAGGAACGGTTTGTCCCTTTTATCACTGAGTGTAAGGCGAGAGGGACGGCGCTGCGGATCGGTGCAAATCAGGGTTCTTTGTCCGACAGGATTATGAGTCGTTATGGAGATACTCCCTCCGGAATTGTGGAGTCAGTTATGGAATTTCTAAGAATCTGCAAGCGGGAAGATTATCACAATATTGTAATCTCTATTAAATCAAGTAATACCCGAACGATGGTTTTTACCGTCAGGCTGATGAATTACAGGATGCGGCTTGAAGATATGAACTATCCTTTCCATATTGGTGTAACCGAAGCAGGTGCAGGCGAAGACGGGAGGATAAAATCGGCTGTAGGTTCCGGTTCACTTCTGGCTGACGGTATCGGGGATACCATTCGTATTTCGCTTACTGAGGATCCGGCTGCCGAAATTCCTTTTGCCCGAAAACTTGTCGATGTCTTTAATGGGAGAGAGAATCATGCCCCTATCAAAGCACCTCTTGTGGCTCAAAGTAATCCATTTGAATATGAACGGCGTTCGAGCCGACCTGTGAATGATATCGGAGGAAAAAAGCCGGCCGTTGTGATTGGAAGCCTTAATGATTATACACGCGAAGAGGTGCGTACACTTAATTCCGGTATTGAACCCGAGTATTTTTATGACGGCAAACGAATCTTTGATCGGACAAACAAAACTTATCCTATCCTTTCGTGTGAAGATTATCTTTATAACGATAACTATACAGGACAGATGCGTTTTGTGAAAATCAACAAAAAAGAGTACGATATTTTTAAGGAGGAGAATCCTGAAATTATAGAGAAGCTGAAACGGGAAAGGAAGGTTATCCTGATCATGGAGAGTGATAACCTTAATTGTTATGCCGAGATGAGAGCCTTTTTCATGGAACTTGATGCACATATTGTGAAATGCCCGGTTATCCTGCTCCGCAACTACAAGGAGAACAATTATGAAGATCTGCTCATTAAGGCGTCAACCGATCTGGGCGGACTGTTTATCGATGGATATGGCGATGGGATTTTGCTTACAAATAAAGGGAATACCGGTTATAACGAATTAAAGAATCTGGCTTTCGGTATTCTTCAGGCAAGCCGGATGCGGGTAACTAAAACAGAATTCATCTCATGTCCGGGGTGCGGCCGAACCCTGTTTGATCTGCGGGATACCCTTGCGGAAATAAAACGGAACTTCGAACACCTGAAGAACCTTAAAATTGGAATCATGGGTTGTGTTGTCAACGGTCCCGGCGAAATGGGTGATGTCGATTACGGATTTGTGGGATCAGGGAAAGGGAAAATCAATCTCTATAAAGGTCAAAAGCTCATTAAACGGCATGTCGAAACCGAAAATGCAGTTGATGAGCTCAGAAAACTGATTATGGAATACGGTGAATGGAAGGCACCGGTTTGAGAGGGAGTGACTGAGAGACTGAGAGAGGGAGAGAGGGAGTGACTGAGAGAGGGAGAGAATAATTGCCTCAAAAGAAATCACTGTCGCTAGTTTTCGTCTCCTTGTCTTTCATCACCTTCGAACAATCAAGATCCATCCGGAACCCATCCGGTGCTTCGAACCTGGTCTGCTGAGAATAACCCAACGTAGGATCACGGTAAAGCTTATTCATAAAATAGCCATAAACAGGTAACGCCATATTAGCCCCCTGTCCCATGGTTAACCCTTCAAAATGTATCGCGCGTAAATCACCTCCTGTCCAGACACCTGTGACCAGTTCCGGGGTAATCCCCATAAACCACCCATCGGATTGATTCTGAGTCGTCCCGGTCTTACCGGCTATATCGGCGGTAAGATTTCCATAAATCAAACCTTCCCTGCGAAGACGCTGGCTGGTCCCCTCATTCACAACCCCTTCCAAAAGATTCAACATCAAAAAAGCGGTCTTGGGATCAATTGCATCGTGATGATCCGGTGAGAAACGGGCCAGTATATTTCCGTTCTTATCCTCAATGCGTGTGACAAAAATAGGTTTGGTATAAACGCCGTGATTGGCAAAAGTGCCATAAGCACCAACCATCTCATAAATAGACACATCAGAAGTTCCAAGAAACATTGAAGGGACAGCATCGATCGGACTTGTGATTCCCATTTTACGCATCATATTGGCCATCGATTCGGGATTGAATTGCTTCATCACCCATCCCGACACCTGATTAACTGAGTTGGCAAGTCCCCATTTTAGTGTGACCATCTGCCCGTCATAATCGGTATCTCCCGAATTTTTGGCGGTCCAGGTCGTTCCATCAGCCAGATAAAATGTCTGTTCTGCATTTGGAACCATTGTACATGGAGAATAACCGTTCTGCATCGCAAGCGTATAGAGAAATGGTTTCACCGTCGATCCAACCTGCCGTTTTCCTAGCTTCACCATGTCGTACATGAAATATTTATAATTAGGGCCACCAACCCAGGCCTTAACATGCCCTGTTTTAGTCTCCATCGTCATCATGGCGGAGCGGAGAAATCCAAGGGAGTATTTCACAGAGTCGAGTGGAGTCATCGTGGTGTCGATCTCTCCACGCCAACTGAAAACCGTCATCTCTGCCGGCTTTTTGAACTCCTTCAGAATCTCTTCCTGATTTAATCCCTGACTTTTTAACTGACGGTAATGCTCACTTTGTTTAACTGCAATATTGAGCAGGCTGTGTGATTCCTCATCAGACATGGCATTGGGGAAAGGCCGGTTCCGTAATCCTCTTAACCGCTGATTGAATACGGGTTGAATCTCCACACTAAGATGCTGTTTAATTGCGTATTCCGCATATTTTTGCATCCTCATATCAATCGTTGAATAGATCTTTAAACCGTCAGAGTGAATATTATATGGAGTTCCGTCGGGTTTTGGATTTTTATGGCACCATCCGTACAAGGGATTAGTCGCCCACTCCACCGAATCTTCATGAAACTGCTGATTCTGCCATGCTCCGTATTTCTGCCGATCTGGTTTTTGAGCCATTAATGTAGTGCGCAGGTATTCTGTAAAATAAATACCGGGACTGGTCTTAAAATCCTCTTTGTGATAATTGAGACTTAACGGCAAGGTTTTAAGTGCATTAAACTCATCTCTGGAGATAGTTCCAAATTTCCGTACCTGATCCAGAACAACATTTCTCCGTTGTCTGACCATTTCAGGACGGCGGATCGGGTTAAAGAGAGAAGGATTTTTAGCCATTCCGATAAGCATCGAAGCCTGCTCGATAGTAAGGCGATCGGGTGTTGTTCCAAAATAGATCTGAGCCGCAGATTTAATCCCTACAGCAAGGTTGAGAAAGTCAAATTTGTTCAGGTACATGGTCAGAATCTCTTCCTTCGTGAAATTCCGTTCCAGCTTTACTGCAATCACCCACTCCCTGAATTTACGAAATGCCAGATTTATTTTGTGGTCCATCTCCTCCCTGGGAAACAACATCTTGGCCAATTGCTGACTGATTGTACTCCCTCCGCCTGAACTCTCATTTCCTGTGATAACCCCTTTCGCAACCCTTAGTAATCCTCTGATATCAATCCCTGAATGGTGATAAAACCGTTCATCTTCGGTGGCAATAAGTGCAGTGATAACATTTTTACTGATCTGCTCATAGGGAACATAGGTTCTGTTCTCCTTATAAAAAAACTTTCTGATCACAACACTGTCGCATGAATAAACCTCTGAGGCAAGCGATGTTTCAATATTCTCAAGCTCACTAAGTGATGGCATAAAACCCAGTTTGCCATTTACGACCAGGCTAAACAATATGATAATCATCAGTATACCGATTCCGAAAAGGCTCCAGAATATTCTAATGTACTTTTGAAACGGATGATCTTGATCAGTCATAAACAGAATTATTTGAATAGTGCAAACTTACATGAAAAACTTTAAAAAAATAACCGGCTGATAACCGGTTATTCCAAACATTTCGTAGACATGTGAATTATACACAATTGAATAGTGTATTAATGGTTGAGATTAGTGAATGTTAATTATCAGTGTTGTTGAAGTAGTATTGTTTGAACCATCCGTGCAGGTAACTTTTAAATTGTAACTTCCGGTTGACACAATCTGGGTAAGGGTATTTGAAGGAATATTAATATCACTCAGCGTTATCACCTGTGATTTGCCGGTTAAGGTGGTTGTGGATTTTGTATAGGTAAAAGGGACCGAAGTGGGGACAACCTTCAATATTAATCCTCCCAGCAGATTTTGACTGATTGCTACATCGTAGCTTTTAAGTGCCTCATTATCTGAAAAAGTGACCTGAAAGGGAATATTATTACCTGCCGAAAACTGTTGTCCGGCTGTGGGAGCTGTAATCAAAATGGATGGTTTTGTTGTATCCGTAACAACAACAGGCGAGTTACTGCCCCCTTTTGAACACCCTGAAATGACTGCAGCTAGCACGAATATAACGATTAATTGTCTTATTGGAGATCTCATTGCCTGAAGTTTTTATAATCGAAGTCCGTTATTTGACCTAACAACGGTAAATTTTCATCTTTATCTGATAATTTAATCACATCAGGAGCAAGGATCCAGTCAATATTTATTGTCGGATCGCTCCATAACAGACCGCCATCGGCAGCGGGGTTATAATAATTATCACATTTATACGAAAATACAGCCGTTTCACTGAGTACCGCAAAACCATGTGCAAACCCCCGGGGGATGTAAAGTTGGCTGTGATTAGCTTCAGAGAGCCGAACAGAGACATGTTTTCCATAAGTAGGAGAACCAAGCCTAAGGTCTACGGCTATGTCAAGCACTTCGCCCTGAAGACATTGAACAAGTTTTGCCTGTGTAAATGGGGGTCTTTGGAAATGAAGCCCGCGCAAGACGCCATAGCCTGATTTGGACTGATTATCCTGAACAAAGTGGATATCTCCAACATATTTCTCAAAAATATCCCGGCGAAACGATTCGAAAAAATATCCGCGGTGGTCGCCAAACACGTCGGGCTCAAACACTAATACTTCTGGAATAGAAGTTGATATTACTTTCATATTGATATTAATCTGTTGAATTATTAATCGGCAGCTAACCTCAGCAGGTACTGTCCGTACTGATTTTTAATCATCGGCTGAGCCAGTGCAATCAGCTGCTCTTTGGTTATCCATTGGTTATGAAAGGCAATCTCTTCGGGACAGGCCACTTTCAAACCCTGACGGGTCTCAATGGTTTCAATAAAGTTTGAAGCCTGAATCAACGAGGTATGCGTTCCGGTATCGAGCCAGGCAAAACCTCGCCCCATAGTCGACAACATCAACCTTTTTTGGTGCATATACTCTTGGTTTACAGTCGTTATTTCCAGTTCTCCCCTGGGCGATGGTTTGATCTTTTTTGCGATTTCAATAACCGAATTTGGATAAAAATAGAGCCCAACCACTGCAAAATTTGATTTCGGAACAACCGGTTTCTCCTCCAGCGACAACACATTTCCATCCTTATCCATTTCAGCAACTCCATATCGCTCCGGATCAGAAACGACATATCCAAAAATCACCGCCTTCTGTTCTTTCTTTACCACCTCAACAGAGTCGGCCAGCATTCCCGAGAATCCATATCCATAAAAAATATTATCTCCCAGGACAAGACAAACATCGTCACTTCCGATAAACTCCTCACCAAGCAGAAAGGCTTGAGCAAGTCCGTCGGGTGAAGGTTGAATTTTATACGAGATATGGATACCCCACTCTTCACCTGTTCCTAATAAACGTTCATACATTACGATATCTTCAGGTGTTGATATCAATAGAATATCCTTGATTCCGGCAAGCATTAACGTTGATAAGGGGTAATAAACCATGGGCTTATCATAAACGGGCAACAACTGCTTGGACACACCTTTGGTTATGGGATACAATCGCGTCCCCGATCCTCCTGCAAGAATTATTCCTTTCATAACTAAAATTGAGTAATTAGTTTATAATGAATGTCGTTAAACCGTATCTGCACTTTTTGACTTTAGCCTCAATTCGAAAAGAAGAGGATGAAAGCTACTGTTTTTTTTGAATATTTCTTTACAAAATTAATTATTTAGTGCAAAAACCTCTTATGTAAATTAAATATTTCGCGCTGAGTCGCAACGCAATGTAAAGGATATTTAGACTCTTCCTGGCGAACTTTGCGTTCTTAGCGAGAACTTTTTAAAGTTATTATTTTACGGGCTTTATAATTCCCATAATGAGGTACTACTCATTGTTTTGAAGAAACCTAAAGTGCCATATAATTTGCCAAATAATTCCAAATCGGACTGTTATCCAGTTAATTTGGCTCGGATTTCCCTTTTAATATGCAGGATTTTTTTTCATCCGTGCCGTAAGCAGATAGATGATGGCTCCAATTAAGGCACCCATAGAATTTGCCAGAATATCATACAAATCGAAAGATCGCCCCAAATGCATAAGGAGCTGAAAGATCTCCATAGTTACCCCCCATCCAATTGCAAAGAGCACTACAATATAATACCAGCGATGTCTGACCTCTGCATGCGTCGACCAACAGGCGAGTATTGTAAGACCAAAATACATACAGAAATGAACAACTTTATCTATTCCTGAGAATAGCGGGAGTTCAGGAAAATCTTTGGACGGAAGTAATGAGAGTAAAGCAATACAGCTGAGATATATAAAGCTTAATGTGAGCCTTAACCATTGTGGGATTGAGAAAATAAATGAGATCATTATGATGTGAAAATGTCTTTGTAATTTGTAAATTGATTATGCTCCAAAAATAGGGTTTATTTGCCTCTTCCGGAAATGCCAGATAAGCAATAAAATTAGTTCAGGAAGGTGGAATACTAAGATTAGAACTACATCTTTTCACAGGAATAATAAGTCGCGGCATGGCTATAAACAAATCACTCGCCTGCACTGAAAACAGGGTAAACTTATGGTAAAGGGGAGAGTATCATGATTAAATTTATCTCTGGACCTGCTTCTCAACAAATACCGAATCGGCATTTAATCGCGGAATCATGATTTGCTGTAACGGATCATTCTTCCGGACCAGTTTCCGTTTTTTAATAAAAAAGGCAGGCATCAAAAAGAGAGTACCACAAGAAATTACAATATAAGCAGCTATCCTGAGTATCCCAAATTGATGGAGTGAAAAAAGAACTGCGACAAAAAGGATATTTATACCTACAATTGTATAGGTGGCATTTTTATGCGAAAATCCCAGGGTAAGCAGCCGGTGGTGAAGGTGGTTCTTGTCTGCTGAAAATGGCGATCTGCGTTGTGAAATTCGTATTAACATAACTCTCATAACATCAATAAGCGGATATGCAAGAATACCGAACGAGATAGCCGGAACAGATTCTATGGCATAGGGTTGACTTTGATCGATATTAAATTCGTTAAACCGGATAATAAGGATGGCAATAACAGTTCCTAATACCAGCGATCCGGTATCTCCCATAAAGATTTTATTCCGTATTCCGTACATGTTAAAATAGAAGAAACCGGTAACGGCACCAGCCAAAGAGAATGAGAGGATCGCGTAACCAGTATGGCCGCTTAGGAAAAACCAGCCACCCAAAATCAGGCTAATCACTATACTTAAGCTGGCAGCAAGTCCGTCGATACCATCGGTCAGATTAAAAGCATTGATGATTACCACGATTGCAAAAACAGTGATGATGACACCCGGAAATAGTCCGATCTCCGTAATTCCAAATAACCCATGGAGATTGGTAAACCTGATTTGGCCTGCAAAGATGATTATAAATGCAGCGATGATCTCAATAAGAAGCTTCTTCCTGGGAGATAAATCCACAAGGTCATCTTTTAATCCCACAAAGAATATGAGCATAGTGGCAGCCAGAATGAAGATCAATTCAGGCATGTGAATTCCAATCATACCAATAGATGCGGAAAATGCAAAACTGAAAAAAATGGCAATTCCTCCTAAAGTAGGTATAGGATTTCCGGATGATGACCTCTCATTCGGATGATCAAAAAGTTTTAAAGAGCGATCAACCCGAACGATGACAGGAACAGCCCAAATCGAAATTGAAAGTGCCATCAGGAAGCAAAAAACCAGCTGAAACAGGATAGGCATATAGGTGTTAATTTTAAAAAATTAATCTTAGGTTTTAAAAGCAAGTGAAAAATTATAAATTTAGATCACCTGACGAAACAATTAAATATTGATCGGATAAGTAAAAACAATTGTTCGGGTTTTTTTTGAATTCGGTCAATTACTTTACGATTCTGATTTGAGCAATTTATTGCCCTGAGCAATTAATTGTTACCTCACTGCTTTTTCGCCGGCACCAAAAAAAGTAACATCTTCAGGCTTAAAGATCTATTTCCCTCGCTCTAAACCTGAATAGTACATCTACTTTATTCAGAGCTTCATTTAAGTTATACTACAAATGTAGTCGTATAATTAATTCTTTGGAAGTAAATGGATAGTAGAATGATTTTAAATAAACAAGCGATACCATATCATACACAACTGTATGGTTTTTAGGAATAAGCGTGAGAAAGTTTTACTACCCAAATCAATTTGTCTGATTATAGGGTGCAAGGTTCTTTCCGGGTGCTTCAATAAGGACGGTGTATCCCAATGGAGGAATACGGAGTGCAACTTTATTCTTTCCTTTGAATTCGATTAATTCGCCGATAACCCCCAGAAGCGGACCCGCAATAATCTCCACCTTTTGTCCTGGTTTAAATTGCTCCTCTGTTATTTCCAATTCAACGTCGACCTGTCCAAGCATTCTTTTCAAAAGGTTTATATCTTCTTCTCTGATAACGGCCGCTTTTCCCTCAAAATAGATATAACTAACAACGTTAAAGACCCGGAGCACTATTTCATATTCTTTTCTGGAGATGTATACGAACACATAGCCTGAAATCAGTGGCATTTCCACCCATTTTTTGCGGTCACTCCACTGTCTTAATTTCTTTTGTAACGGCAGGTAAGCTTCTATCCCCTGCTCTGTTAAATCAGTGTATACCCTCTTTTCGGATCTTGATTTTACCCGGATTGCGTACCAGTTGTAGTTGATTTTATTGGCTTCCATTTTGTTCTTTAAGTGTAGCAAAGATAAAGATTTTACCCGGAAAGGAGTTTTCAAAAGTGTTCATTACTTTTGCATACAGAACTAAATTATCAAAAGCCAAATAAAATGAAGAATCGTGTTCCCCGAATAGCTATTATTCTATCCATTTTCCTCCTAACTTTAAATTGTCAGGGAGAGTCTTCCGGGCAGTCATTAAAACTTTGGTATACACAGCCGGCAACAATCTGGGAAGAGGCACTTCCCATTGGGAATGGCCGTCTGGGTGCTATGGTCTTCGGTGGGATAATCGAGGATCATATCCAGTTTAATGAAGAAACGCTTTGGACAGGCGCACCGCACGATTATTCGCATGAGGGGGCGTCGCAGTATCTGGGGAAAATCCGTGAACTGATCTGGCAGGGGAAGCAAGAGGAGGCCGAGACACTGGCTATGGATAAGTTTATGAGTATGCCATTGGGACAGCGTAAATATCAGCCTTTCGGAGATATCTGGCTTAAATTTAACTTGCCGGGAGCGATTACCAATTACAGACGGGAACTGGATCTTTCGGCGGCACTTTGCCGCACTTCGTATAGCGCTTCAGGTACCTCCTATTCGCGCGAATACCTGGCTTCCGTTCCGGATCAGACAATTGCTGTCCGTTTAAAGGCAGACAAAAAGCACGCTATTACATTTGATATATCGCTTACTTCACTGCATGAGGGATTCACATCAATCGTTAAGGAGGATGGTACAATTGAACTTAATGTAAAAGTCAAGGATGGAGTGCTTACCGGAACCGCCCGTTTAAAGCTGGTCGTTACTGGGGGGAAGAGCTCTGTTGCCGGGAATCAGTTGCATGTTGAGAATGCTGATGAGGCTGCGATATACCTTGTTGCGGCAACGAGTTTTGTGAATCCCCGGGATGTATCGGCAAACCCTGCGAGCCTTTGTAATAACTATTTATCGGGTTTGGGCAGTAAGAAATTCGAGGTTGTGAAACAAACTCACATCAAAGATTATCAGCTTTATTTTAACCGGTTTGCGATTGATTTAGGACATTCCTCATCAGAAAATCTTCCCGCCGATAGCCGGATTAAGGGAATACCGGCGAAAATGGATCTTTCACTGGCAGCCCTTTATGTGCAATATGCACGTTATCTTATGCTTTCAAGCAGTCGTCCCGGAACCTATCCTGCAACACTTCAGGGAATATGGAATGATAAGCTAAATCCACCCTGGGACAGTAAATATACGGTCAATATTAATACAGAGATGAATTACTGGGCGGTTGAACCCTTAAATATCAGCGAGTGTCACGATGCTCTGTTCAGGATGCTCGAAGAGGTTGTCCCTTCCGGCGAGCAGGTGGCGAAAGTCCATTACAATGCCAGGGGCTGGGTACTGCACCACAATACCGATTTATGGAGAGGAGCAGCTCCAATCAATCATTCCAATCATGGCTTATGGGTCTCAGGAAGCGGCTGGCTGTCACAACATTTCTGGGAGCATTTCCTCTACAACCGTGACACCGCTTTTTTAGCGAACCGCGCATGGCCGGTGCTAAAAGGTGCGGCCCAATTCTACATGGATTTCCTGGTCCCCGATCCCCAAAGTGGGTTTCTTGTTTCATGCCCGTCCAACTCACCTGAGACCGGCGGACTTGTATCGGGTCCGACAATGGATCACGAAATCATCAAAAGTTTGTTTAAGATTTGCATCGAAGCTGCCTCAATTCTTAAAAGAGATCAATCCTTTGCCGACTCTCTAAAGGCAATGTTACCAAAAATGGCACCCTACAGGATTGGTCGTTTTGGTCAGTTGCAGGAGTGGATGACCGATATCGACGATCCCCAGTATAAACACCGCCACGTCTCGCACCTATGGGGAGTCTATCCCGGAAAGGAAATCAACTGGCAGGAGAATCCTGAATTTTTAGAGGCTGCACGACAATCGTTAATTGCGCGCGGAGATGAAGGGACAGGCTGGAGCCTTGCCTGGAAAATTAACTTCTGGGCCCGATTCCTGGATGGAAATCACGCCTGGAACATGGTGAAAATGCTGCTTAGGCCTGCAATTCAAACCGATACAAAAATGACAGGAGGGGGTTCATATCCCAATTTATTTGATGCGCATCCACCCTTTCAGATCGATGGGAATTTCGGCGGTGCCTCCGGAATTGCCGAAATGCTGATGCAGAGTCACCTGAATGAAATTGATATTTTGCCTGCTCTCCCGTCCGATATTCCGGACGGACATATCCGTGGTTTACGGGCGCGTGGTGGCTTTGATCTTGATTTTGAATGGAGAGGGGGACAACTTGTCCATTTGAAGGTTCTTTCCAAATCGGGTTATCCTCTTAGGCTAAAATATGGGAATAAAAACTTTGCCATAAAAACTAAAAAGGGGGAGATGTTTCAGTTTAATCATGATTTGAAGAAAATCTAAAATTAGTTATTTTCGAACCAGCTTTTTTTGTGCAATTACCAATTAAAATTTAAAAAGATGAGAATACTTGCAGTTTGGATAACATTGATTTTGATTTCCTCTACCTTATTTGCTGCTGATGATACATGGGAGAAATTACTTAATGATAGGAATATTGGCTTTACGAACATCGGGATTATGATCAGCGACCCTGAGGTGAGCAGGACACCTGTAGATACTGGTCTGACGAAGGTAGGTTCCCTCAATAACACCCTAACGGAAAACGAAAAAACAAACGGCTGGCAGCTTCTTTGGGATGGAAAAACGGCCGGGGGGTGGCGCGGGGCCGGATTGGCGAACTTTCCGCCCAAAGGCTGGACTATTGGGGATGGGATGTTAAGTCCGAATAAAGGCGATAATAAAGGTGGCGGTGATATCGTCACGGTTAAAAAATTTAAAAACTTTATCCTTGAGGTTGATTTCAAAATTACGGAAGGAGCCAACAGCGGAATCAAGTATTTTATTCAGGATGAACCTGGAAAGAAAAATACAGTCGGTTTTGAATATCAGCTCCTTGATGACCTGAGGCATCCTGACGCCAGGGAGGGAATCAATGGAAACCGAACATTGGCATCACTTTACGATTTAGTTACAGCCAATTCACAGGTTTTCGATGCCAGCCAACCGGTAAAGCAGGTCAACGGGATAGGGGAGTGGAACCGGGCGAGAATTGAAGTAAACGGAACTAAAGTTGTCCATTACCTGAATGGAGTGAAAGTACTTGAAATTTCCAAAGGATCACAACCATTCAAAGAGGCAATTTCCAGAAGTAAATTCAGTAAATCACCCGGATTCGGAGAGTTTGAGGATGGCCATATCCTGTTGCAGGATCACGGGCACGAAGTCTCTTTCCGGAATATTAAAATAAAAGAGCTGTAATCCATTTTATTTCCATTTATTTCAACTTATCCCCCCAATGTCATCCTATTCCAAAACCATTGACTCACCTATCGGAGTTTTAGTGCTGACTTCGGACGAACACTACCTGAAATCAATTGAGTTTGATGCGGCAATGATCGAAGAAAGCCTGTGGATTCCTGAGGTTTTACTCGAGGCCCAAAAAGAGCTTGCGGAATATTTTTCCGGCACCAGGCACCATTTCGATGTGCCACTCCAACCGCAGGGGACCCCTTTTCAGCAACTGGTATGGAAGCAACTGGAAGGGGTGATGTTTGGCTCAACAAAGAGTTATAGCGAAATTGCACGGGCCATCGGCTCCGAAAATGGAAGTCGTGCTGTTGGAATGGCCAATGGGCAAAATCCGATACCCATCATCATCCCGTGCCACAGGATTATTGGACATAACGGAAAACTTACCGGTTATGCAGGTGGTTTAACCCGCAAAAAATGGTTATTGTTGCATGAACAGAATATTTCAGGGGGTGGTGGATTATTTGGAACTATCTGAAAATTGAAAAGGACGGAACCGGGCGGCTCCATCCTTTTACTAAAACTAACCAAACTAACTAACCTAACTAAACCTAAACTTATGAAAAAAAATGTAATACAAATGTAAGGTGTCTGGAATACACCACCAAATATTTCAGGTTAAAGAATTGTAAAATAATTGAAAATAAATGTTAAATGTTCAAATAACACGAAAACTGTGACCGAAGGGGTGTCAGGCAGGTGATTACTTTACATCAAACGAAGTAGAGCCAATGTTACGGCCATCAGCAAAGACATCAACGGTATATTTCCCGGCAATAAGTGGTGACGACTTGGAGTTGTCCCAATAAATGCTCACCGGAAGTTCACTTCCCTCATATTCCACCTCACGCATGGCTGAATAGGGGATCTTCATATCCTCAAATTTAAAAAGGTCTTTATCTGATTTCATTAACAAGATCTGATCAGGCCGCTGAATCCTGATATAAATATTTTTAGCTCCCCTTTTGGCGGTAAGGTTCTTGCTCAGGATAAAGTCAATCTTTACCTTATCTATTCTCCCCGATTTGACCATCTCTTTTCCCTTTGCAGAAATTCCCGAAGCTTTGAGGCCGCTGGCCTCAAGCTGAGCTGCGAGCGTAACAGTCTGCTCCAGCTTCTTCTTTTCTGACTGTAACTGTTGATTCACCGATTTTACCTCGGTCACCTGTTGCTTTACATTCATATTCTCTGCCATTAAACGCTGGTTTTTTTGGTTGAGGCTGTCGATCTGAATAATGTAATCATGCATGATGCCACGCAGGGTGGTCACTTCTTTCCGATATTGAGAGATTTGCTTGTAACTTGCATTTTTAACCTGCTCAACTTCGGTAAGTAAGTCCTTTACTTTAGTCTGGGCATAACCAATGGTTTTGTTTAAGGAATCATTTTCTGATTTGATTGTGTTGTAGTTGGAGACCATTTTGCCTAGTTCGGCAGCAATAGAATCCTTATCTGCTTTAATCAGGGCAGCATCGGATTGATAGGAACTTCTTTGCCAAAAGAAAAGGACGGCAAGAGCCAGGAGTAAAATAGATAAAACAATAACGATCAGATTATTCCTCTTATCTTTTGAAGCAGACATTTGCTGGTTTTCCATGGCAATTTTTTCTTATCTTTACTCATTAATTACAGACAAAGGTATGGATAATTTGTCACTTACCAAATACGAAATGTGGTTGTAAATTATTCAGGAAACTGTGCTTATTAAAGCGCAGGGGAGGTTGTAATTAATTCAGATAGAACACTGGTCCCGGATTTCAATGGCTAAACCTGTGGTAACTCTGCAACCTGTATATTTTATGGGTACTTAGCACCTGAGAAATGGTTAATAATTTCACGCCGGTTTAAACATAAAGGAGATATTAATTGTTTAACGCACAAGGGTGATGAGTTTTAGGTCAAAATGGTATTTGCCGCTTATAAGCAGATGTGTTTTGTATACGACAATAACAGGGCTAATTATTGATTATTCCGACAAAATTGGCCCGTGAAGAATTAACCTGATTATGCAAATACTGGTTCATATATTTTTAAGCTTCATTGTTGCAGTGAGCATTGCGCTTTTTGCTGTTCCTGTAATCGTTCGGATTGTCAGAAAACTCAAACTTCTTGACCAACCCAATATCCGCTCCTCTTCCATGACTCCAATTCCGACTCTGGGTGGTATAGCTATTTTCTTCGGTTTTATGTTTGGTTCGGTATTTGGCTTATTTGGTCAGGAACTGCCTGAATTCATCTATATTTTGACCGCTTCAATCCTTATCCTTTTTATTGGGTTAAAAGATGATCTTGTTACGCTTTCCCCTGTTAAAAAAATTATTGGTCAGTTTATTGCTGCAGGAATAATCATTTTTATGGCTGATATCCGATTTACCAACCTGCATGGATTTTTAGGTATTTATGAGATAGGTATTGGCGCCGGAGTTGTTCTTACGGGATTTACCGTTGTTGTGCTGATCAATGCATTGAACCTTACCGATGGCATAGATGGACTCGCATCGGGAATAAGTATGATGGCTACCGTAATTTTCGGTGGCTGGTTTTATATCAGCGGACATACCAGCTACGCCATTTTATGTTTCTCGCTGGCAGGATCCCTTGCCGGATTTTTCTATTATAATGTTTATGGAAAACAGAACAAGATCTTTATGGGAGATACTGGATCACTATTCCTGGGAACCATTATCTCGGTTTTGCTAATCCAATTTAACGAATTTAATATCGATCAGACTCAGCCCTATTCCATCCAATCTGTGCCCGCAATTTCATTTGGAATTCTCGCCTATCCCCTTATTGACATCCTAAGAGTGATGGTTATTCGGATCATGCAGCATCGGTCGCCGTTTCATGCAGACAAAAATCATCTCCACCACCGCTTACTCTTATTGGGATTCACACATCTAAAGGCGACCTACACCATTATCGGACTCAACATCCTGTTTATTATCGCAGTCTTTGCCCTTCATCATCTGGGAGTTCTCAGACTGATTATCTATATCTTTGTATCGGGCGGACTACTTTTTATGATCCCTGCCTACTTTATCCGATCGCGAAAGCTGATCAGGAAAAATGACCCTGTACAACAACTTCTTATTCCAGGGTCGTCTGAAGAGCTCTTAAAAAACAGGAGATCAAAAAATCTCAGGATAAGAAAAACTATACAAGGAGAATCCAATTAAACTGCACGTTTTGAAAATAAATTGATCACTATTGAATTACCTTTAATTTTACCGGCCCCATCAATCCCGATTTAATACTCCCCAGATACATTGTCGGAACAGTCGTATAATTATTAGCTATCGTATTGTAAATCAATATTTCTACTTTGTTTTCACCTGTTTTTGCAAAGGGTGTAATGTCGAACTTCCAGGGTGACGAGAGTCTTATTCCCGCGCTCTTTCCATTGATCATAAGCTCTGCAGAGGAGACAAGATCACCTAAATCGATCACCAGTTTATTCTTTAAATCTGAACCATTTATCTGAATTGTCTTCCGGTAATATGCACCACCTGAATAGGCTTTCAATCCATCAATCCCGGACCAGTCACCCAAAACAACAGAACCTTCACCGCATTGTTGTTCAATAAATTGCGGTATGGCTGCTCCGCCACAGTAACCGGGCTGATATTCAACTTTCAGTACAATTTTTGAACCTGTCAGGAGCGGTTTCTTCACGTTAAGGTTGTAATTCGTTAGCCCGTCGGGTTGTTTTTGACCCGGAACAGGAGTTGCCTTAACGCCATCTAACCAAATACTAATGTTCCCATATGCCGAAAATGACAAAGATCTCAATCCTGGAGCAGATTCGAAGGTAAATAAGCCGGAGGTGTTCCTGTTCATCGAGCAATCAAAAGGTAATATCCCATTATCGCCATACCAGCTCATAGATACCTGTTGTTTTTCAGGTCGCGGTACACCTGGCTTACGAACAATAAGGTAGGTTTCACAGGCTTTGTCATAAAGTAAGACGATCGGATTTATCCCCTTCTTTAATACAACAGAATTGTCATTCATGCCGACCTTTGACTGGTTAATAATTATCATTTTTGGTTTGATGTCACCAGTAAGCAAATCATAGGTTCCATCTGCGGGTGAAATAACAGCACTATAAAGTACATAAAAATTCCCGGCAGGTTCAGCACCTCTTTTTTTCGACATCCTCTCTTCCTGCAACGCTCCCAGACGGATGAAATTATCATACATCTTCCCCTTAAGTCCATGATAACCCTGATGCCCGGGTTCTCCTTCCACACCTTGTTTCCAGGAAAAACCATAAGGTTCCCAGCGGTGATTTTTACCTGAAAGAATCACCTCTCCATGCTCATCCGGTGGTGTTAGTTGTATCAATTCCTGCTCTGTCGGGGCATCTGCAAGCACCTCAAGTTTAAGAAATTGTTTGCCAAATGCGCAGGTAACGCTTTTCCAGGTAGTATCCTGGATGAGTTTTCCTCCGGTATAATTCTGACCTTCTTTAAAGTGCATTTGCCGAATCTGAGCCCCCAGCATTTCGGGTTTGGCAGGAAGCTGAAAATCGCCCCATTGATTGTCAAGCGAAGGCTTTAATTCAAATTTCCATGTTGAGCCCAAATCGGTCTCCCGGATCACCTTCTCCGGTTTTAATTCATTTTTACAGGTCGTATTATCAGGATCAAAAACTATAATTTGCAGGTCATTGCCCGATAGTGGCATTACAACTTCTGTCCCTTCTGCAGTTTGCACAGCAAATTTGGCAATTGAAGTAGTTTCGCCGTTCCAGGGATTCCACAATTGAACTCCACCCTTTGCTTTAAAGAAACATTTTGTCCCTTCAGGAACTTTATAAATTGCGTAAATATCCCTTTTCCCTACGACCCGGTGCATGATATATGGACGTTCCCGGACTTCCGATAAGATTTTAAAGTTTGGTGAATACTTCCCGGCAATTTCTTTTACAATCATTTTTGGGTCATCACATTGAACAAGGTTTTGACTTTTTGAGAAGATGCGGTTAATGAGGTGATTTGTCTCTGAGTCGTTTGTCCCGTTCTTTTCGGTGGCTTGCGGAATCTCTCCCATGTTTACAATGATGCCGCCACCTTTTTTAAACGCCTCCAATTTCCCGAGTGACGCATACCGGATTGCCTTCATCGATGGGACAACCAGCACTTTGTATTTCTCGCCGGAAACATTTAATTCTCCATTTTTAACTTCCCCGCGTGCCATTGATTCGTAGTCGATAAAATCGAAATCAACCCCTTTATTGTAAAGTTGTTCTCCTGCTTCAAAGGCAAGATCCACTGATTTCTGTCCGTCCATTTCTGCGATAACCGGCTCGGTGGGATATAGAATAGCAACATCACAATTATGAATCCCCTGGGAAAGGAGGAATGATATTCGTTGAACACAATTCATCAGCGGATCCATCTGTTTCCAGTATGGCATTCTGAAATGGTTGCACGGAGGCGCCCATTCCCACCAGCCGCCCATGGTTGAATAATATAATCCATGGAATGAAAGAAGATTATAGCCTGCAACAAAATTGCCGAATATGGCATCGGTAACGTCCGAAGAGGAGGTGCTCCAGCCGCTGCTGTGAAAGCCTTCAAGCCAAACCCGCGGACGTTCATATAAATGGGAAATTGATGAGGCAACTTTTGCTTTAATGATATCTTTTGATATTCGTGGCTGATCGGATCCCGGCCCCTGATTCCACCGTTGGGTACGAAAATAGTCCCCAAACTCGGCAACTTCCTTACCCCGCCCGCCATGGTCACAACCGAAAATTAGTCCCCGGTCCTGATGCCACTGGTAGACAGGCTTGAAAAAGTTCTCCTCACTCAGACTTACCATTACATCGTTATAATCAAGCTTTATTTTTGAGGTGATGGTCCCAATATCGGCAAACAGCGCATCGAGGTAGGGAACGACATCATACCCTTTCCGTTTTTTAAATTCTGCGGCAAAATAGTTATCCCAAAGATTTCCCCCCACCCGGAAATTCAGTTCATCCGAGAAAAAAAAGTTAAGGGCTCCCGCACCATTCTCCTTCAACGCTTTTTCGAATTTATCAAAGAAGAAGTGATTATAGGATTTTCCGCTTTGAGGATTCATTGGATCATATGAAGGGACTAAACGTTCGGAAAATACACTGATCACTTTCCATTTCTCGGTTCCAAAATTGAAGTTTAACCGTTTCTCTTTCACCCCAGGAAGCAGATCTTTCCTGGTTTCTGCAATAACCGAGCTATCTTCTTTAATCCGAAAAGCGGTAAGTGTCAGGAGATTTTCAGGCATTTCCAAACTGCCACTTCCGGTTAAAACCTTTTTGCCACACCGCAGTTCTGAGCCATTTAAATCGGAGTTTTGACGTATTGCTTCATCGATGGCAAAACCCTGACCAATACCTAACGTATAATCACTCAGACTAACAGTCATCCCCTGTTTCTGGGCCTCCGCTGCAAACCATTTAAAAAGTTTCCACCATTCATCGGTAAAAAGTGCAGGCTTGCTTGGATTTGACCAGCCGTAAATCAGACCACCCGAATCCTGGTGGCTGTAATTGATTTGCAAACTGGATATACCTTTGTTCTTTAACTGATCCAATTGCCAGAGCAGGCGCTCGTGCGTAAGTGTGTCACCCTGCCACCAGAAAAACGGAACCTCGCCATAGCCCTTGGGTGGGTTGATGAACCCCGGAAGGACATCGAACGCGGCTCCCCGGTCGGGATAACCCGGTGGAAGTGCAGTTTGTGCGATTGATTTAAAGGTAGTCAGGAGTATGAATGCAAACAGCAATAGCTTAAAGTTCTTCATAAGGTTTATTTTGAGGAGATCGTGTTAACAATTATGACAAATGTAAATTTAAATTTTAATTTTGGATAACCTTTGATCAAACTTATGACAAACATACAGTGGAAAGAACTTTTAGCGGTTATGGATGGACAGCCGGTTTCCGGTAATTCGATCGGGTTTATTATTGACAGCCCCTGGATACCCGGATGGTGTGGCGTTTCCACGCTTGACTATTACACCTCTGATGAGACCTGGTTAAAATCAAATTTGAAGGCAATTGAAGCCTTTCCTGAAATCATTTTTCTTCCCGGATTCTGGTCCGAATACGGGATGTGCACCGAGCCGTCTGCATTTGGGGCACGTTCTGTATGGTACCGCGAGAATCTGCCGCACGCCGAAAAAATAATTCATAGTTCTGACGATATCGCAGGAGTGCCTCAACCCAACGTTGAATCTGACGGATTGCTTCCTTTTATGATAAACCGGCTCAAAAATCTGGAACCCCGAATCATTGAATCGGGACATTCCATCAGATTTGCCGTGTCGCGGGGGCCTCTGAATATCGCCACGTTTTTAATGGGTACGACTGAGTTTATGCTGCTTCTGGCGTTAGAGCCCGGGAAGGCTCACGAGCTTCTGGAAAAAATCACCCGGTTTATCTGTGACTGGGTCAGCTACCAGAAGGAATGCTTTCCAACTATCGACGGGATACTTTTACTGGATGATATAGTTGGATTTGTGGGAGAAGAGGAGTGTCGTGAATTTGTAGTTCCCTACCTGAAAAGGGCCTTTGAAGCTATCCCGGCGCAAGTGCGATTTTTTCATAACGATGCTTTTGGGTTGGTCTGTGCCCCTTTTCTCCGGGCGATAGGGATAAACCTGTTCAACTTTGCATTTGATCATTCCATTAATCAGATCAGGGAGTTGGTTGGACCGGAGATCACATTGTTGGGTAATCTTGCTCCCCGTGATATACTTGCAGCAGGAACTCCTGAAGAGGTATATTTGGCTACCAGTAAAATGATTACAGGTGTTGCAGATCCTAAACGAATCATCTGGTCGTGTGGCGGAGGCATTCCCCAAAATGTTACAACTGAAAATCTAAACGCTTTTGTGGCAGCAGTACATCGTTTTGACTGATCCCGGGCATCGAACTTTAAACATAAAAATTTAATAAATCGTGAAACTTATGATTTTAAAAAAAATACTGTTGTTTTTAATTCTACTCGTAAGTTTTCATGTTTATGCTCAGGAAGAGATCGTGGCAAAATTCATTCTTGACGGAGCCCGGTTTCACCAGGGTGGAACTCCCGTGAGAGCCTCCCTTGAAGGGATCAATTACAATACGGACAAGGGTGCTCTCCGGTTATTCGAGTTAAATGGGAAAACCAGGAGTGAACTCCCTTGCCAGCTGGAGCCGGGCAATTCACCCGGTTTGTGGTGGATGCCGGCCGGGAAAATATCTTCCGATGTTGTACGTAAATTCATCCTGGTAAAAGATTCCAGCTTTACAGCAAAAAATGAGATTACAACTGAGCTCACAGCAAAAGCCCTAATAGTCAGGCATAATCAGCAAAATATTTTACAATATAACCTTGCGGAGGTGTTCCCCCCCGACACTGTTAATCCTATTTACAGGCGAAGTGCTTTTATTCACCCGCTTTGGTCTCCATCAGGAAATATTTTAACACGCATTAATCCCCCCGATCACCGGCATCATATGGGAATTTGGAATCCCTGGACCAAAACAGCGTTTGAAGGTCACAACACCGATTTTTGGAATCTCAATGAAGGGGAAGGGACGGTGAAATTCGGCGGAATCAATTCGCTGGTCAGTGGATCTGTATTCGGCGGTTTTAAGGTTCGCCACGAGCATGTTGATTTTCAGTGCAAAGGTGGTGATAAAGTGGTGATGGATGAAGTCTGGGATGTCCGGATCTGGAATATTGGAACCTACAATGGCATAAAAGCCTGGTTATGGGATTTAACGACTACGTTGAATTGTGCTACTTCTTCACCGATCCTGCTCGAAGCCTACAGATATGGGGGCGGAATAGGATTCCGGGCCAACGAGGAGTGGACCAATAAAAACAGCTGGGTGGTTACTTCCGAAGGAAAAACGCGAAAAGATGCCGATGGATCGCGTGCCCGATGGTGCGATGTCGGCGGCGATTTTTCAGGCAACGGAACATCGGGTATCCTTTTTTTGTCTGACCGCTCCAACCGGGAGCATCCTGAACCTATGCGTGTCTGGCCCGAAAATGCCAATGGCGGTCGGGGAGATCTGTTTTTTGAATTTTGTCCGATCAGGTACAAGAGCTGGGAATTGAAACCCGGAAATGAATATGTTTTGAGATACCGTATGTTAGTCTATGACGGGAAGATAGATGCTCAAACGGCAGAACAGCTGTGGAATGATTTTGCACATCCGCCACAGGTCAGGCTTGATAATTAACTTTCAACTTTAACAAACTAAAATAACTTATAACTTATATCTTATAACTAATAAAATGAGACTATTTTCCAACTTCATTGTAACCATCCTTTTCATCTGGCCCCTGATTGCGAGTTCCCAGGATATTAAACCCGATGAAATCGCTGCTGCCCGAAAGATCCGCCGGGCGGAACTTAACGATCCGATCAGACCTGAATGGCATCTTACAATTGCCGAGGGAAAGGCAATGCCCTTCGATCCAAATGGCGCCATCTTCAAAGATGGGGTTTATCACCTGTGGTATATCTATCAGGACGAAGGGAAATGCAACTGGCAGCATCTTTCAACGATTGACTTATTTCACTGGCGGTGGTATGCCAATGACTTAAAACCAAATCCTGGCGATCCTGAACATGACATCTTTAGCGGAAACGCATTTCTGGCTAAAGACGGGAATGTGGTTTTGGCTTATCATGGGCTTGGTACGGACGGGAATTGTGTTGCCTATAGCAGCGATGCCAACCTGAACGAATGGACAAAACCAAAATCGAATCCGATTGCAAAGCCTGGCTGGGATCCGCATATGTGGGTTGATGGAAATACCTATTACCAGATTTCAGGAGGTACGCCCGGGGCTAAACACCCCAATCCGCCGGTTCTTTATGTTGGTGATTCGTACGATAAACCCATGAAGAAAGTTGGAGAGTTCATGACTCATAATATGGATGATGTCAATGATTTCGAAGATATCTCCTGTCCGGACTTTTTTAAGCTTGGGGATAAATGGGTACTCCTTTGTATCAGTCATTCGAGGGGAGCCAGGTATTATATAGGTACGTGGGACGGAAAGCAGTTTAATCCCGAGTCGCATCACCGCATGAACTGGCCGGGGGGGACGATGTTTGCCCCCGAAACGTTGCTTGACGACCAGGGGAGGCGAATCATGTGGGCCTGGGTGCTTGACCGCAAGTCAGGTGTTTCGAGTGGAACGATGTCGATGCCAAGAGTCCTTACTCTTTCGGAAGATAAGCTTTCACTGGTTATCGAGCCCCCAAAGGATATCGAAAGACTTCGGTATAATCAGATGAAGGAACAACCTTTTACAGTTAATGCTGGTCAGTCGGTTATGCTGAAAAATGTTTCGGGGAATATGCTCGAAATGGATATTACGATTGATCCGGGTCAGGCAAAGCGCTTTGGAATTAAGGTTTTTAGCTCAAAAGATGGTATAGAACAAACCCCGATTGTAATTGACCGAAACAGGAACATCATGCAGATTGACATGCAGAAGTCAGGCCTTAACAGACCTGTTTATGAAGAATTTGCAATGGCTTTTGCCTCTCCCGATCCTAAACACAATCCGGTGATCATAACTGAAGATGCCCCCTTTACCTTAACACCAGGTGAAAAAGTTCACCTCCGCGTATTTCTCGACAAGTCGATGCTGGAGGTTTTTGCAAACGGCCGTCAATGCATTACTCAGGTGATCTATCCAACCCTTAAAGATGCTGTCAATGTTGAGGTTTTTGCCGATGATGCACCTATTAATGTTGAAAGCATAAAAGCATGGAAATTATTTCCGGCAATGCAGTGGTAATTTATAGTAATATAAATGTTTTCCTTCAGTTTATAATAAAAAATGCCACCAAATCGCCAAAACACTATCCGCCAACTGGCGGACACCAAAAGAAAGTTTGGTGCCTTTTTGTCCGTAAGCTGACGGATTCGTGTTTTGGGGGCCATGTTTTTTTCTTTTGCCTTATTTATAATCATTAAAATTAACCTCATGAAATTTACCAAATTAAAATTATTTAAACCATTCTGTTTTGCATCTGTTTTATTTTGTTTAATCTTCGCTGGATGTAGTACAAATCATCAGCCTCCTCAAACAGGGTTGGCAGGTTTGGCCATCCTGGATGATACCAGAACCCGATCTATTTCAGCCGAGAATATGACTGGTGAAAAAGGGAAAGGGGGAATGGCGATTCCCGATCCCACGGAACTCAAGCCTGTAGCATCTGGTCGCGCAGCTGACAGTCTGGGTCAGGGGTGGAAAGTTAAACCATTCCTTCGTGTCAATGCCGGACAGACTGTCACCCTTATGGATGTTGATGGTCCGGGGACTATTCAGCACATCTGGATGGTTGAAGGGTTAAGCCGGGCCAATGTCCTTCGGTTTTACTGGGATGGGGAGGACACCCCATCGGTTGAAGTGCCGGCACCCGATTTCTTTGCCGTTGGTCACGAAAAGTTTGCCCGGGTAAATTCACAGGTTGTCGTAGTAAATCCGGCTAATGCCTTAAACTGTTACTGGCCCATGCCATTTCGCAAACATGCGAAGGTTACCTTTACCAATGAATCAGCTAAAGATCTCGAGCTCCTCGCGTTCCAGATCACCTATGCCCTGAAGGAGGTAGACCGGAACGCCGGATATTTTCACGCCCAGTGGCGTCGCGCAAGAACAGGGGGAACTAATCCCTATGTGATCCTCGACGGTGTTAAAGGTAAAGGACGGTATGTCGGAACATTCCTCGCCTGGACTCAGATGACCTCAAAGGGGTGGTTTGGTGAAGGTGAAGTAAAATTCTTTATGGATGGAGATTCCAAATTCCCAACCATCTGTGGCACGGGAACAGAAGATTATTTCCTCGGCAGCTATGGTTTTGAGCAATCGTATACGACCGCCTATTCGGGAACCACGCTACCAACAACAACCGAAGGTGAATTGCCCAATTTATGGAGTCTTTACCGGTGGCATCTTCCCGATCCGATCTGCTTTGACCAGGATTTGAAAGTGACCATTCAGGCGTTGGGTTGGAACAACAAGGGGAGATACCGGCAACTTGATGACGATATCGCTTCGGTAGCCTATTGGTATCAGAATGAACCACATCAGCCTTTCCCTGCCCTTCTTCCGCTAAACTTAAGGAAGCCCAGTAAATAGGAATAGATTTAGTCCAATTTATGGGAACTGATACAGAATATAAATGAATTAATATTCAATACTTGATAAATTTCGAGATGGTTAAAAAAGGACAGGGTAATACCAATCGATTTTGATTTCCTTATATTTGTAAAAAGAACTTTTATAATGAGCATCCAGACGAGAAAATTGGTTTTAATTGAAGAATTTCTTAGGATTAGTGATGAGAGTCTTATCGCTAAAATAGAGTCTTTTATCAAAAATGAGAAGAAAATTTCTCATGAAAATAATTTAAAACCTATGTCATTAGACGATTTTCACAATATGATTGAGCAGTCAAATCAGGATAGCGAGGCTGGTCGGGTTATTTCTCACGAGGAACTTAGAAAAAAGGTCAGAAAATGGAAATGAAGATTGAATGGTCAGAATTGTCAGAAAGACAGCTTAAGGACATATTCAATTACTATTCTCTTGAAGTTAGCCCGCGTATTGCCAGAAAAATAATCTACAGAATAATTGATAGGGTATCTATGCTGGAAAGCAATCCCTTTGTTGGCCCAAAAGAGGATCTATTATCTGATTACCAACAGGATTTCAGATATCTAATTGAAAATAATTACAAGATTATATATTGGGTAAGTGGGAAATTAATTACAATCTCCTCTGTTTTTGATTGCAGGCAAAACCCAATCAAGATAAAGGAATTCTAAACAAACTTTAAATTTGATCTATGAAAAAAAATATCCTTCTTCTATCCGCAATTTTGTTACTCCATTTTTCAGCTATATCCCAGGATAAACCAACACCTTCGCTGGTAAAGGAAAATCAGCCAATTCCAAAGGAGGTTATCAAAGCTACCCGGGAATTCAGGGAGCGGTTAATGTCAGATCCATACAGGCCCGCATATCACTTCGCATTTCCCGAGGATAACGGTAGACCCGGCGATCCTAACGGAGCCTTCTTTGCTAACGGACGTTATCACCTTATGTACCTTTATAACCGCGAAGGTATCGGTTTCTCATGGGGCCATGTCTCAAGTACCGACCTGTTAAACTGGCGCCATCATCCCGATGCCATAATTCCCGGGAACGGGGATGATGGATGCTTCAGCGGAGGAGCCTTCGTGGATGATGACGGTTCAGCCGTACTCTCTTATTGGATGTTATGGGGAGATAAAGGGATCGGTCTTGCGAAAAGTACCGATGCCGGTTTTAATAACTGGGAGAAATCGACAAGCAATCCGGTAATCAAATCGGCAGAATGGGGGATCACCGATTTAAAGGATGCTTCCGGAAAAGTATTCCACGTTGGCTCTGCTGACCCTTCAAACATTTGGAAGCAAAATGGCAAATACTATATGGCAACCGGAAATTTGCTCGTACTTCGGAAATACGGCTCCAGAGGATCAGGCTTACCAGCAAATACAGATAAACCAGAACTTCCTGAAGACTCCCTAAATTACCAGGGCGACCGCCTCTATCTGTTTGCCTCAAATGACCTTAAACACTGGGAATATAAGCACGAACTTTACCAGTCTGACCGAAAATGGACCAATAAAAACGAAGATGATATGTGTCCCAGTTTCCTCCCTTTGCCATCTTCTCCTGAGGGTGGAAAACCGAGCGGAAAACATCTGCTGCTGTTTATCAGTCACAATATGGGTTGCCAATACTATGTAGGTAGCTATAAAAATGAACATTTCTATCCTGAAAATCATGGAAGGATGACCTGGAAAGACAATGCATATTTTGCCCCGGAAGCGATGGTCGACGGGAAAGGGAGGCAAATCATGTGGAGCTGGATCTTCGACGACCGTCCCGATTCAGTGATTAATAACCGGGGTTGGACAGGAACTTACGGACTTCCGCGCACCTTGTGGATTGGAAATGACGGAACACTGCGAATGCGACCGGTCAAAGAACTCGAACATTTACGGATGAAAGAATCAGTGGTTTCCAATATTAAAGTTTCCACAGGCAGTGTTATGAAACTGCAGGAACCTGGCAAGGAATTAATGGAACTCGAAGTTACCATATCTCAAAATAGCGCAAAGCAATATGGCGTGAAGGTTGGAGTTTCGGATGATGGTCGTGAAGAAACATCTATATATTACGACAAATCAGAAAAGAAACTAAAATTCGATACCCGTAAATCAGGACTGTCGTTTGGCCGCAAGATGGTTGAGGAGGCACCTTTCGAACTCAAGGAGGGTGAGCCCCTCGTTTTAAGGATTTTCATTGACAAATCAATCATCGAAGTTTTTGCCAATGACCGGCAGGCGATCGGTCGAATGGTTTATCCTACCTTAGGCGGACGGGGAGTCAGCCTGTTTTCAGAAGGGGGAGAGATTTTGGCCAAAAGTATAAAATCCTGGGAGTTGAGTCCTTCTAATCCATATTAAGTCACAATAATAACAATAAATATTTGCTGCTCCCCAACTTTCGAAAGTTGGCGAAGATTGACAAACCAAAAAATGCCACAAGGACTCTAAGACTCAAAGTTACACGAAG
>CAIVCR010000008.1 GCA_903904515.1 uncultured Bacteroidia bacterium | reverse complement strand
TTTGAAAATATTCCGGATGGATTATACCCATTCGTAAAGGGTCCTTCAGGTGGAATAAATGATCCGCGAACCCACCTTTCCGAATTACATACACCTTACACACAAAAAGGGTGGAATGGCAAAAAAATCGATGACGTAATTAACGGAAATTGGTCGCTTAAGGCACATGGCGAACCAAGAGCTCTGCTGCTTCAGACAATTCCTCAGACTATTCGTTTTAGTGCGGGTAAAACCTATACCGTTTCATTTAAATATGAAGCGACAGGTTCGGATTACGCCCTTGTTGTCGGGGAAGGAATAACAAAAAAACTATCTTTTATCTTAAATCCGTCAGATATTCCAACCAGCACAACCTTTACCTTTATAGCTGACGAATCAGGCAATTCGTGGTTTGGGATTGAAAAGTTAAACGACATGGAGAGCGATTTGGTGATTGATGATATTGTTATCACAGAGAAATAAAATTGTAGCTGTGTTATATTTTAAGTCCGGGTTTGACTTTAAGTCGAACCCGGACTTAGGATAGAATCCGTTTGTCAAAAATAAAAGGGACTGAACTAATCACTTTACATCGCTTGATGTCGGGATGAAGCGGATTTAAAATAATATTGTTCTCCTCCTTGATAATAGCAGAAGGGACCCTGAGTGCCATATACGCGTTAGTCCTTAAAAATTCAGTTCCATAGTTTACCGTCTCAGTGCAAAAAGGAAAGCTGTCCCATCCGGTTATGAGAACACTTTCCGGAACAGTCTGAATCGCTATATCATCCGGAATTTCAATTTTAAGAAGTTGAAGGTTATCCGGAAGGTTTGCAAAACTTGAAATATGGACAATCTTTTCCCAGGCTGCCAGGGAAGCATGTTCAGAGGCATAGATAACAGGATTTCCTTTTTTATGCCACCTTCCGGGGCCGTAAAGACCACCTATCCCGTCAAGAGGTCCATGTTTCTTTTTTGTAATCCTGTAAATGATCATCAGGCAGAAAATCCGTATTCGATTGCGTTCAATTCCTCCAGAACCAGTTGAATGCCGGAAAATGTGTCAAGGTATGAAACAGGTTTCTCACCGCCCATAACCGCATTTTCGATATTGAGCCAATTGCGGAATTTATCCATTGTACCAAATATCTCTTTTCCAGTGTTAAAAAGTTTAGCAATGTATAATGCGCGTTCGGAAGGACCTGGGGCAATGTATTGGGACGGTTCCTTTTCCTGAATCGACCGGGTTGAGATTCGCAGGTAAGAACTAAGTTCCTTGAGTGTTAATCCCGATTCACGGGCAATAGCCAGCAATTTTGACTTCGGTATACCTTTTCTTGCACCTGCCAAAAAATCCTTTTCTGAAATTTCTAGTATATTCATACCTAAAGCGAATTTATTCGCTCAAAGATACGAATAAATTCGCTTTAGGTTGGGTTATTACTAAATTATTTACAATTATTGTAACAAGCGTTTGTTCAAACAAAACAGTTACGCGCTAGGTTAAAAACATGCCAACGGGTATTGCAGTAATGTTCTCCCCCAATTTTTTTACTACAGGATCGTTAGATAAAATAAAGGATGCGAGTAGGGGTTTATCCAGCAAATGTGCTAACCCAATAAGGTGCCGGGCATCCTCTTTTCCGGCATTTACTGTCATTTTCACTTCAATAGCATAATACCCTGCATCTGTTTCAATAAGCAAGTCGACTTCCTTCCCATCAAGTGTTCGCAAATGGTAAAAAGATGTCGGAGTCTGCAGATATTTTGATTGCTTAAAAATCTCAGCTACAACGGCACTCTCAAATTCATTTCCTGTTAATCCACCTCGCTTTTGAAGAATTGCATGCTGAACACCAATATCAAGATAATGAAGTTTAGGGGACTTTACCAATCGTTTGCGCTGATTTCTGAACCACGGTTGTAACAGTAGTATCTGATAACTTATTTCCAGATAACTGAGAAACTTCTTTGCAGTTGCAGCTGTAATTCCAGCCTCTTTAGCCAAGGTAGAATAATTTATGGTCTGACCCGTATATAAGGCTGTCATTCGCTGTGTCAGAACGAATGGATCAAGATTTCTGAAATCCGCTAAATCGCGTATATCCCGCTCAAGATAAGTGCGTACATAACCACGTAACCATTCATATCGATCCTCATCAGAGATGTCATCGCCAATAATTGCAGGGTAGCCACCAAATTTAAGATAGTAGTTAAAGGCTTTAAGACGCATCCCGTGATCCGGAAGTAGCAGAAGCGATGGTCCTAAATTGGAAACCGATTCCTCACCCGACATCATTTTTTGAAAAAAGGATGGCAGAACAATATCATTCCATCCAGATGTTAGTATTTCAGGCAATGTCAAAGGATAAAGTTCCATAATCTGACATCGCCCGGCGAGGCTCTCTTTCACCTTTTCAAGCAGTAAGAGTTGACTTGATCCAGATAGTACATAACGGGCATTTTCATAAGTATCATATATGGCTTTGACAGTTTCGATCAGAGAAGGAAATTTCTGTATCTCATCAAGAATTGCACGTGGAAATTTTTCTTCCCACTGTTGTGCTGTCAATAAAGCGTATTGCATTCTTAAAACAGGATCGTCTAATAATACCCATGTGTGATCTTTAAAGGTGTTTTTCAGCAAGGTAGTCTTGCCAGTCTGCCGTGCCCCAGTCAATATTAGAATCCGCCCAAGACTGGTTGAATGTTTTCGTATTAATTGCGGCTTTAAGATTCGATTCTTCATAGTGCCGTAAATTTAATAATATAATTTCATATATTACGCCACTATTTATAATAGTCTGATTTAATCCCACAAATTGGAGTTTGGACAATAAACACCTGTCCACTTAACGGATATTGCTGTAATTGAACTTCACTCAATTCTTCCCGTGCAGTTGTAATTACTAGTGTTTTCAAATCGGGTCCGCCAAACTCGCAGGAGGTAACATTCAGAGCAGGAACCTCAATACGGCGAAGCAGCTGCCCTGTTAGAGGATCTAAGCAGGCCACTCCGCTCCCACCCCACAGGGCGATCCATAACTTTCCGGTACTGTCAATAGTCATCCCGTCGGGAGATCCCATTGATTCAGGAATTGTAATAATTATTCTCTTGTTGGATATTTCGCCATGCGTAACATCAAAATCGAAAGCATAAACGGCTTGTTCAAAAGTGTCAATATAGTACATGGTTTGCCCCTCAGGAGACCAGCCAAGTCCATTCGAAATTGATATATTTTCCAACACCGCAACTAATTTACCCTGGTCCATACGGTAAAGTTTACCCTGATGTGGTTTGGCATTCTTATCCATTGTGCCGATCCACAAACGCCCTGAAGGATCGCATTTCCCATCGTTAAAACGGGTATTTGGGGCAGCATCTGAGGGATATTCAGCCAATAGTTTAAACTGATCCGGAGCTTCGAATCTGAAGATCCCCGTTTCAAGAGCAACAACTACTCCGCCTGCCTCAACCGGCAGAACTGCACCAATCATGCTATCCATATCAAATGACTGATCATTCCCGGCAGACAAATCAAGGCGATGCAGCTTTTTACCCGAAATATCGATCCAATAGAATACCTGCACTCCATAATGCCAAACCGGCCCTTCACCCAAAGTCGAGGTCACCCCAGGTAAAACATTGACTTTAGAAAAATTAAAACTATCTGACGGTTGGTGGGTCATCCCTGGAAATTAAAGAAACGATATCAAAATGCAAAAATCAAAGTCAAAAGTTAAAAGTTAAAAAATCCGGTTAACTATCCTGCAGTAACGCGGACCTTCCTCCATCTACCAGATAGGTGGTTCCGGTTGCAAAAGCGGCAAAATCACTCGCGAGAAAGGCGCACCACGCTCCCACTTCAGCTGTACTTCCCAGCTTTCCGGCCGGATGCAAACCGATCGTCCGCTGTCGTTCCGCTTCAGCATCGGGAAATGAAGCAAACCATTTATCATTACCGGGAGTTTCAATAAAACCGGGTGCAATCCCCACGACCCGAATAGATGGTCCCCACTCGATGGCCAAGGCCCTCACTAGGCCGGTCAGGGCGGTTTTCGTAACATTGTAGGGGAAGCATCCCGGAATAGAGGCATAAGCATGATTTGAAGCCATCACCTCAAAAACGCCATGATCCGATTGCTCAAGCCAGGGTTTGCAGATCCGGGCAAGATTCCAGTGAGACGCCAGATTCAGGTTGATGTTATGTGACCACTCCTCATCGGTACATTTTTCAGCCCCTTTAAAAACATTGGCTCCTGCATTTGAAACGACAATATCGATCTGACCAAACAGGATAACTACCTTATCGATAAATGATGCAAGTTCCTCGGGTTTTGTAACATCTGCATACTGGTAAAAAGAACGCCGTCCGAACGACTCCACCGAATCGACAAATGCAATGGTACCCTCATCATTATCAGCAGACAAGGCGCAACCGGCAACATGGCATCCTGCCTGTGCCAAAACTTTTGCGACTCCGGCGCCTATGCCGCTTGTAACACCGGTTACCACAGCCACTTTATTTGTTAAATTGATTGCCAGCATAATTTTAAGTCTATTTAAAAAATTTAGTAACGGATATTTGTAATTACAATATTGTAGATTTTCGAAATTGCAAATAATTACCTTATAATTAATTTGTTATATATCCTTCATTTAAAAAGATTGCTTCGTCGCCGTAATGGATATTACAGGTCTGTATAGACAAAAAGATATTAATCGGCTCCTACCAATGACAGATTTAAGCAACTTGGAGCAAATTTACTAAATTTGCTACCTGTCATTTTCACATTGTGCCCAAATTTTTGGGTGATCTCTCGCAATGACAGACTTTACCAAACCTTTATACATTGAAATTGTCATTGCGAGGAGCTCAACAATATAACTTTCATAGGGGCAATTAACTATCAGAGCGACGAAGCAATCTCTCAGAAATTTATCAATTAAAACAATGCAAAATATCAATTTCTTCATTATTAATTAGTTGAAACCAGATTAGTCTAGATATAAAACCCTTCCCTTGGGGTTCTCAATCCCGGATGTTTTTCCATCTCCTCCTCAACCAGATCGACCCCCAATCCCGGACGATCGCTCAGGTGAAGATAACCATTTGAAATCATTTCCTGAATCGGATGATCAATAACTTCATCCCGCCAGGAAACATCGTTAAACATAAACTCCTGTCTGAAGAAATTGGGAACCGTCGCACAAACGTGTGCTGAGGCCAGCGTTGAAAGGGGTCCGTTGGGATTATGGGGCGCCAGCAAAACATTGTAGGCTTCCATCATGGTTGCCATCCGTTTCATCTCCGAAGGACCGCCACAACGTGTAATATCGGGCATTAAGATATCACACACATGTTTTTCCAGCAGAGGGCGGATCCCATAACGGGTGTAGTGCCTTTCGCCAACACAGATTGAAACATTTGAAGGGATACGGTCACGCATCGCCCTCAAGGTATCGGCACTTTCGGGTCCGGCAGGTTCTTCATACCAGGTGATATTTAATGTCGAAAGCCTTTCTGCCATCCTCACCGCGATCCTGTAGTTGAGCATCGCATGGGTCTCAATCATAATATCGAAATCGGGTCCAACCGCGTCACGAACAGCCTTGCTCACTTCAAAAGCAAGATCCTGTTGTTGCTCCGTCAACCCCAGGTCGGACGATAGGTCTTCGCCGTAGAGGTAATTGGTATGGGCAAAAGGATCAAATTTTAACCCGGTAAAACCGGATTGTTTCACTTTCAGCGCTTGTGAGGTATAATCTTCAACATTATGACCTCCACCGGTAAACCAGTAATTGGCATACAATAGGATATCCTTTCGGGTTGCACCACCCAGTAATTCATAGCAAGGGGCGCCGTAAACCTTCCCTTTGAGATCAAGGAGCGCCATATCGATTCCGGAAATTGCACACATGCTTGCACCATAAGGACCCACCCAGTTCATATCGCGGTAGAGTTTTGTCCAGATAAAATCGGTGCGCATGGGGTCAAGACCAATGATGCGTTGACCGAGTTCTTTGGCAGCCGCCTCCACAATCTGACTCCCAGGCCAGTTGGTAGCTTCCCCTACCCCGGTAAAACCTTCATCGGTATAAATTTTGAGTAATGTCCAGTTGTATTTTACCCCCTCAACAAGCCATACTTTTACATCTGTAATTTTCATCTGTATCTCGCTTTAATTTAACCATATAGGCACATAGGTCACATAGTTATTTTATTATGTGTGAATCTAATATTAAAAATCCTGCTATAATTCTCCAATTATTTTTGCTTACTCAACTCCTGTTTTCTATGTGTTCTATGTGTCTATGTGGTTTTTTCAATTAACTAACTACATGATTCCATATTTCTTCCAGGCCTCCACAACACTCATCCCATTTTGAATAGCCACCAAAACAGTACGTTCACCACGGGCTTTTTCAAGAGCTCGCGTAAAAACTTCCTCTTCGGCATGTTGCGGAATGACACAAACCCCGTCAATATCACCAAAAATAAGATCGCCCGGCAAAATACGAACGCCATTCATCTCGATGGGAACTCTGAAATCGATCACCTTTCCCCGCGGAGCCTGATCCTGTGCATAAGGGCCGTACGAAAAAACAGGCAGACCGATTTTGTAAATCCCCAGGGTGTCGCGTGAATAACCATTTACGACCGCCCCTGCCCCGCCGCACATTTGGATGCGTGTGAGCATCAGCTCACCAATCAACGCATAACTCGGTGAAGAGCCAGAGCAAATATATACCTCGCCGGGCTTAATATCATCAAGCGCCTCAAGCATTAACCCAAATGACTTAATCATGACCGGATTTTTAGAATCCGGACTTAGTGCCTCAAAACAATCAGCTTCAAGTACTGTCATTGCACGACCGACAATAACCATCTCCTCTTTGAGCGGCCTGATCTGCGGCGGCAGGAATTGTCGCTGCAATCCAATTTTATCCATAATATCGCCGACTACTGCCGTGTAAAGCTCTTCCCTGATTAATGCAAAAAGCTCATCGTCGTTTTTCCAGCTCGTTTGTCCCATTGTATTATTTGGCATTAAGTATTTTAAGATTGATTTGTCCGGTTATTTTTTGTCCCTGTTTTAGAGGCTGATCAAATTTTGAAGCATGATCGACAAAATCACGCAGAAACCGCTCCGATCCCGGATTGTCATATTCGGCAATAAGCATATGGACATTTTCATCCATTTTCCAGCAACGAAGGTGCTGCAAGCCGTCTGAAATCAGCTGAAGCCCTGAGCCACCCTCTGACCGAAGAGTGGCATTGTAAATATTCCGTTTCGTCGATCTGAAGTCGTTGCTTCCGAACTTATTCTGATCCTGACTATAGCTCCAGGTTGGTTTTACAGGTGGTCCGGCCAAACCGCATAACGGATGATCATAGCGAACTTTGGCTGTTCCTTCAGTGCGGCCAATATGATCAGCCGGATAGACACTCCACAACCCTTTTCGTTTCCAGTCGAGGGTGGTCATCGTTTGTGGAAGCGAAAACGAAATACCCCACTGACGCAGGTTGGCGTCCATAAGCATTTTATATTCGTAACCGATTTCAATATTTCCATCCGCATACAGATGAAGCGTCATCCGGCCAACTGCCTCCTTGTAACTCTCTTTTAATAATATAGTTATCGAAGATGATTCCTTCTCAAATTCAACAGTTTCAATCTTGCGGTTTGAAGCTGTTGGTGAAAAAAGGCCATATTCCGGAGTGTCTTTTGTCATCTGGGTATCTCCTGTACTGTTGAAGGGGATAAACATCAGAACCGGCCAGCCATTAAGGATCTCTTTGCCATCGCTATCGGTGATCACCAATTTATCAGCGCCTATGCTTACCCTTAATTTACTGCTTTCCCCGATCTCAATATCCCCTTTCTTCGACCAGGTGAACGACTCATTTTTTGTCGGTTTTTCAATGATCTGAGGTTTGCTGAGATCGAACAGGTACTGGTCGCAAGGAACATCGGAATTGTGAAAGATCTCAACCGAGAGCTTTTGAAGCGAATTATAAGAGATCGGAAGTTTAGCCAGCTCTTTAGCCCCGGCTTTGATATCCGGATGTATTTCCCCCTTCTGTTCGCCGTTTTTCCAGACAATCCGGCATTCGCTCAGGTTTGAAAAGAAGAAGCGGTTTTCCATTTCAAGGGTAACCTGATTATTCCCCTCGCCCTCCTGAAGTTTCACTTTTACCGGGGTGAAAATCTTCTTCATATGCCAGTATTCGGGTTTGGGCCTTCTCCATCCGTCGATAGGTCCCCAGGTTCCATAACCCACAACCGGTCCGTCGGGAAGAAAAAAGGTGTCGTCGATCCCTGCCCAGAGAGCGCCTCCAAGAACACCCTTGGAATAATACATCCCTTCCCACATTTTCAGTAGGATATCCCCATAGAAATCGCGGACTCCGGGATCTGTCATCAGTTCGTTCCGGTTGTAGGCGTTCAGGTGACAATATTCATCAAACGTAACCGGCCGGCGGTTATCCCTGTATTTATCCGGTCCACCGGACCCCGGATAGTGGTGATTTCCAATTTCCAGGTATCCACCATCCCCATTCTCGCTGTACTGACTGAAGTTACGGGGACGGGAAGGATCGGCGGCTTTAACCAGGTCGGCAGATGTTTTGAATAACTCAGCAAAATTCTCCGATTCATTCGCCAGGGACCACTGCAAAATACACGGGTGCGATTTGTCCCGTTCAACCATTTCGAGGGTTGGTTGCAGAATTGCCTCAAAATAGTTGGCATCATTTACCGGATCTTTGGTTGCCCAGCAGAAGGGCGCCTCCTCTTCAACAAACATACCCTGTTCATCGCACGCTTCTATCAATTTCTCATTAGGGGGATAGTGGGAGGTGCGGATATAGTTTACATTTCCGTCCTTGAAAATCCGGACATCTTCGGCCCATTGATTTCCATTGAGAGATCTTCCCCGCAAAGGTGAAACTTCGTGACGACAGACCCCCTTAAGTTTGATGGGTTTGTTGTTTACAAAAACCTGGTTCTCCCTCACCTCGATCTGGCGGAATCCAAAACGTCGAACCACACGGGTAATCTCTTTACCTTCAACAACGATTTTGCACTCCAGAAAATAGAGGTTCGGATGTTCCGGATCCCATTTTTCTGGATTGGTTACCTTAAGATCGACCATCTGATGATTTAGAACTTTAGGCAATAACGCTATTTTAAACCGGTTCTTTCCATCTGTGGATATTGTTTTCCCGGACCCATCACGAAGGGTCAGGATCACCTCTGCCTCTTGTTTTTCCGGCGATTCATTGGCAATCTTCAGATCCGTTTTAAGAATTGCATCCTCATATTTGGCATTGAATATTGTACTTACATGTATTGACGCAACATTAATATCCGGAATTGCAATCAGGTAAATCGGACGGGTAATCCCTCCAAGTGGGTGAACTGCATATTTGGAGGCACTTGAAAGGGTATCGGCAAGACTTTCACTTCGGACTGCAATTGAAAGGTTATTCACACCGTTTCGCACCAAAGCGGTGATGTCTTTTTCAAAGGGGGTCATTCCCCCGAGGTGAGCCCCTGCGGCCTGGCCGTTTACCCAGATTTCACATTCGCTGTAAATCGCCTCACACTTGAGGATAATCCGTTTCCCTCTCCATTGATCGGGGATCTTAAAAGTCCGGGAATAGCCGGCATATTCGCCGGTTTTAACCGAATCACCCTGCATGACCCACTCTCCGGGGACATCGATGGTTTTCCAGCCTGACCGATTTTGGTTTTGAAAGAACATTTTTCCCGGTGATGGATTAAATTGCCAGGTGCCGTTCAAATCGATTTTGACATTCTTCAGATCTCCGGTGGATTCGGGAACTGGTGTCCAGCGGATCGCAGACACTTTTGGGGGATCATAGTTGAACTGGGCGTTTGCTTTAAAGCTAAGCAGAAAAGTAAAAGTAATAATTGCAAGGGTAAGTCTCATATCGTGGATTTTATTGTCTTGTATAATTAACTGAATTACATAAAACTTAAGAACCTGATTAATTCTGGTAAAATATCCAATTTACAATTCGATCTGAATTGACATTGTGCCAGCGGCACTAAATATGGGTAGAACGTGGGATCAAACATTTTATATCGTCCCGTACGGGACGATACGTCTCTCTCCAATTTATTTTCTACCCATATGCAATCCCTGACGGGATTTAAACCAAATCATCTGTTTACACTACTTATCTTTCATCCATTTATTTAGAAAATAGCTCAAGCTGGACTGTTCCTGAAAAGGAGTCCCCTTTTTTCAATGGTCGACGGTATTTCTCGAGGTGACTGCTGAAAAATGAATCGCCACCACCGGTTGAAAATCCGGTTACGAGGAATTGAATCGTTTCACCATTTACAAAAGAGCGGAAGGTTTGTTTTCCTTCACCGTTTACCCTGATTCCATAACCCTCTTTCGATTCAAGGGAAGCTTCGTAAATGAAATCTTTCGAAGACCGGAAATCGTTTGATCCAAGTTCGTTACTGTCATATCGCCAATCCCACCCAGGTTCTGTACCAAATTTCAGATTACGGGCTTCCGGCACAGGAAAGGGAAAAGTCTCACCCTTGGTCCGGCCGATATGGTTTTCAGGATATATATTCCACTGCCCTTTGCGGTACCAGCATAGCTTCTCAACATTCCGCGGGGTGGTAAATACCAGACCCCACTGACGCGGATTTGTATCAATGGCAGAGTTAAACTTATATCCAATCATAAGATTCCCCTTCCGGTCTACCGAATACCTGATTTCTCCAGACGCTTCATCATAAAAACCAGCCACTTTCACAATAACTCCGGTATCGCTCTCCTCTGTGGTCAATGAACTCATTTTCCAGTTGGAGCAGACGTTATTTAGCGGCTGAATTGTGAGGCTATGCTCAGTCAGGCAGGGGCCGGTAGTTAGCGGAAGCATCATCAGTGAAGTGCCTTGTGTCAGAATTTGATTTCCGTTCTTTTGAGCCTGTTTAATCGTCCCGCTTTTTGCATCGAAAATCCATACAAAGGATTTACCCCGAACCGAAATCTCTTCCTGAGTTTTGGTCATTGTGATTTGTTCTGCTTCCCTATTCTCCAGTACTTTTTCGTGATGAAGTTGCCCCACAGGAATCAGGTATTCATCAATCATAAAACCCAGCGGACTTGTGAATTTTAGGGCAAGCGATTCCCCTTCATTTGGAATATGGTTTGGCCTCAGCCGCAAAACGCCATAGCTTCGGGGGCTAATATCAGATGAAACAATCCCCGATTCATTCCCCATACTCCATTCAATCTTTAGTTCATTAAAGTTTGTAAAATCAAAACGGTTTTCCGATTGCAATTGAATCGTATTCCCTGATATGGGCAGTGTTATCTCACCTGTAAATACTTTAACAGGTGAGTATGATTTTTTAATATGGAAATATTCTGGCTTTTCACGCCGCCATCCATCGATAGGTCCCCACTCGCCGTAACCAACTGCCTTGCCATCCGGGAGATAAAACACATCATCGATCCCCGACCAGATCGCACCGCCCATGCAACCGCGACTGTAATAGATATTATTCCACATCGGCTCCATCCCAATTCCCCAGGCATCGCGTACACCCGGATCGGTCACAATTTCCTGTCGGTTATAAGTGTTCAGATGGACATATTCTCCAAATAACAGCGGACGAGAGAACTCTTTCCCAATTTCGGGCCCTGCAGGTCCGGGATAATGATAGTTTGCAACAGACATTTCGCTACTACCGTAATTATTATATGCTCCGTATGCCTGGTCGTGGAAGGTGGAAGGACGGGAAGAATCAAGCTTATTTAAAAATTCGTGATTCGCTTTCCAGTTGGGACCCCAGGCCGATTCATTGGCCATGGACCAGATGATTACACTGGGATGATTCCGCAGGTATTCAACAGTTTGTCCCGTGATCTGCTCAATGAGTGTAAGGAATCGCTCCTGATGAGGATTCTCTGTAGCCCACTTTGCATTCGCCCCGTGACCAACCCAGGCAATGGGATTTTCAACCTCCACATACATCCCCAGTTCGTCACACAACTCCACCATCTCTTCCGAAGGCGGGTAATGGGAGGTTCGGATATAATTCACATTTGCTGCCCGGTATAGCCTCACGTCTTTTTCCCAAAGTTGCACATTCAGGGAACGACCAAGCAAGGGATGAACATCATGGTGATTGACACCCCTAAGCTTTACAGGTTTTTCATTAATGAATAACTGGTTCCCGATCACCTCTATTTTCCGGAATCCGAAACGTTGTTTGATAAGTTCCGTCTGTCCGTTGGCCTCCAAAGTGATTTGCAAGGTGTATAAATTGGGATGTTCGGCATCCCACCTTTTAGGGTTCGAAATATTAAAGAGTTTCTTTTGTTCTGCTGATTCATTGCCCGGCTTTACAGATGCTTCTTCCATCTGCACTTTATTTCCTGTCGAATCATACAGTTCAAACTGAATTTTGGGAGACAGGGATCTTTGATCCGACAGGTTTTCGACTCCATAATTGACACTCAGCTGAGCAATTTTACTGGTATTCTCCCAACTGGTAATTAAATGGAGTGACGAAAGGTGCACCTTCGGCACGGCAATCAGGTATATTTTACGAAGGATACCCCCCAGTTGATGTGCCGCGTACTGGGTGCCGCTCATCAGGCTGTCGGCAAGTGATTCGTTCATAACCCCGAGGGCAATCACATTTTCACTGCCTGGTTTTACAAGGTTTGTGATATCCATTTCAAAGGCATTCATCCCACCCTGGTGACTGCCCGATCTTTTCCCGTTGATCCAGACTATCGCATCGCTGTAAACTGCATCGCAACGAAGTTTTATCCGATAGTCTTTCCATTGAGCCGGAATTGAAAATGACCGCTTATAGGCTGCCCGTGTATTGGGCTTGACGGAAAAATTTTGCATGGTCCACTCTCCAGGAACTGAAATATTGCTCCATGACAATGGAACTTTCTTATCTGTCCCAAAACCTGCCGATGGTGAGGAGTTGAATTTCCATGTTCCGCCAAGATCCAGTTTTGAATTTTCCAATCCCTCGACCTTAAACGGACGGGGTGTCAGAGTTGGTGCAACCCCCTCCTCCCACAATGAGGCATTGCAAAAATCAGGAATCAGTAGAAGGATCAGGAAAAGCCCAACTTCACAAGCTTGTACAATGTTTTTTATCAAATTCATAATTTAATTAAAACTGATTACTTGCGGCTGTAATAACGATTGAAACGATAAGGATAAACAATCCCATATTTAATAACCTTCTTGACCTAAGTGTTGCACCTTTCCATTCTCCGCGATATAAGCCCCAGAGATTACCGATAACAATTGAAAGTGTTATCAGCAAAGGCCACCCCACGATTAATCCGTAATTTCCCAGCATGGAGCAGCCAATTCCGTAGAAATAAAAACTCCCGGCCCACATCAGTGACATGGACACCATTAATAGCCAGTTAGTAACCTTGTTTTCGTTGAGAAGGCTTTTGAAGTCCCTCTTTTTACGCATCAGGTAGAGACAATAGCCGGCATTGACAATTGCACCGGTTGTAAAAAACAGCGACCAGACGACATTACCTGCAAGGAGACCTGACACACCCGATTCGAGTGCAATCGTAGTGATCTTCCCACTAAAAGCAGCTCCCAGATTGGGTAAACAGGAGGTGAAACCTGAAATAATAGCAAGAGTAAGCCCGATCCCCAACTGTTTGGATTTTTCACCCGATGCAACTTTGTCTTTCAGTGAAGAAGCTTTTGCGCAGACAATAATACCTCCGACAGTGAATACGGCTCCCGTAATAATTAGCCCCCCTTTCAGGTGAAGGAAAATATCGGGAGAGAAAATAATTGCCGGAATAATAGTCCCTGCGGTTGCATTAATCCCCATGATAATCGGGAATCCCAGAGCCATCCCCAGCAAATCCATCCCCTTCCCGAAAAGGATAGCCCCGACGCCCCATCCGAGACCAAAAAGGAGTACAATCATCATTAAAGAGGAAGGGATCCTTGAAACAATACCCGGCAGATTATCAAAAATAGAAAAAGCAATTATCCAATTGATTATCAACATTCCCAGGATTGAAAATGCAAACCATTTGTGAGACCATTCCCATTTCCGGGTATATGTCATCGGCAAAATAAACGACCCCTGCAGCAGACCTGCCAGTGAGACGATTAAAAGTCCAAAAGTAATGTTCATAATCAGTTGATTTTGTTAGTGGTCTGTAAGTACTGAAATCATAAAAATCAAAAATCCTAAAAGGATCTCACCACGCCTTTAGTCTGATTTTCTTTGCGGCTTTGCGACTTTGCGTGATTTTTTTAAGTTTCAACAGGTTTAACATCCAGGATTTTTGATTTTGGTGTAATTTTTAACAAATATAAAGTTAACCAATTTCGAATACTTGAAGTATATTTACAGCCACTTGAACAATATTTGCCAATATGCACGCTAAAAAGACAATAATATTCAATCAAGACAATTGAATAATCGCTAATCAATGCAGGCACAATACTTTAAATTACCTAAACAATTCCACCAGTCTGTTTCGGTGCGGATAGACCGCTTACCTTATTTTTACAGCGACTGGCATTATCATCCGGAACTGGAACTTGTGTATATCATCAAGGGTGAGGGGACGCGGTTTGTAGGCGACAATATTGATCGTTTTGAATCGGGGGACCTGGTTTTGCTCAATTCGAATCTGCCCCATGTGTGGAAAAGTGACGAGGAATACTTTAAACCTGAATCAAAAAAGACGGTTGCCGCAATCGTGATTCACTTCCAGATCGATTTTTTGGGTTCTCAACTCTGGAATGTTCCCGAATTTTCAACGATTAGTAAACTATTGGAATCCTCCCGAAGTGGAATCTCATTTCATATTCCTACCCGCCATCCCATAAAAAAGCTTTTGATTAAGATCCCAAATCTCTCGCTATTCGATCGGCTGTTGATGCTTTTGACGATCCTGAACCAGCTGTCGACGATTAAAGAGCAAAAAAATCTTTCCGGAATTTCCTATACTGAAAATAACCTGCTTAATAAATCGGAGCGACTTGACAAGATCAATAACTTTATAATCAATAATTTCAAAAATGAGATTCAGCATGAGAAAGTTGCTGCAATTGCCAACATGACCGTTGCATCCTTGTGCAGGTATTTTAAAAAGAAAACAAGAAAGACACTCACTGAATTTATCAATGAGGTAAGAATCGGATATGCCTGTAAATTACTGATTGACGGCAAATATTCAATCTCAGATATCTGTTACCAGTGCGGATACAATAATCCATCCTATTTTAACCGGCAGTTTAAAAAAATCACCCAAATAAATCCGGGTCAGTATCTGGCTAAGAAAGATCAGTTTGAAAGAATAAATTAACGTGGTGTCAAAAATATAAACCATGATATTTGTATCTTCGAAGCTTGAAATCTTATTCTTTATCCCTTGCAATCTGACTTAACATGAGATATTTTATCTTTTTGATTCTGGTAATTTGTGGTTGTTCCAAACAATTGGGGAATGATGAATTATCATTGAATCTATCAAAATGGAATAAAAAAAAGATTGTGAATTATGAATTTACACTTCGGGTAAACTGTTTCTGCCCGATGGAGCGGGTTGGCCCGCATGTCATTAAAGTTTCCCGTGACACAATTGTTACAGTTAACAATTTGCCATATGATATTACCCGGACGGGGAAATTAATGACAATCAATGAACTATTTGGCTTCATTAAAACAAGCCTTGACCAAAACCCTTATCGGAATACAATTTCTTATGATCCGACATTTGGATTCCCGCAAAGTATTTACTTTGATTTCAACAAGGAAATTGCTGACGAAGAAATAGGTTTTCAAATTACTGATTTTAAAACGATCTAAAATATCAAATTTACACGTATGAAATTTTCTAAGTATCTTATTACCCTGACCGTTTGGATTGTATTAAATTTTCCAACTTTTGCTCAAAGCACGAAACGTGTGGCGATTATACCCCAACCATCTCAGGTCATTGAGCATCCCGGGGTTTTCACAATTGACAGGATGACCAGAATCCAAAGCGATCAGGTCTTTGCCGCAGTAGCCTCCCTCTTTGCGAAACAGGCAGAAATCAGGATGAGTGGTCCGCAGCAAACCAAAGATAGTGTAAAACTAATTCTCTTCACCCTTGTCGGAAAAGATGTCGTTGCCGATAGCGCGGGATACCGGTTATTAATTACACCCGAAAAAATTACGGTTTCTGCACGTACTAATGCGGGAGCACTGAATGGCATGCAATCACTTTTGCAGCTAATTCTGCTTCAGCCAAAGATGGGGGAAGTTCCCTGTGCCGAGATTAACGACCATCCGCGTTTCGGTTACCGGGGAGTGATGCTCGATGTATCGCGGAACTTCTTTCCGGTGAGCTATATTAAGCACTTTCTGGATCTCATGTCGCTGTATAAAATGAATAAATTTCACTGGCACCTTACAGACGGTCCGGGATGGAGGCTGGAGATTAAAAAATATCCTGAACTGACCTCCAAAACGGCATGGCGTACACACCATACCTGGAAAGAGTGGTGGGATAGTCCGCGCCACTACTTAACAGAAGGAGATCCCAATGCATACGGAGGGTATTATACACAGGCAGACGCAAGAGAAATTGTGGCTTATGCTAAACAACGCGGGATCACCGTTATTCCAGAGATCGAAATGCCGGGCCACTCAGACGAGGTTTTGGCAGTTTACCCAAACCTGGCCTGTTCAGAAAAACCATTTGTGAGCGGTGAGCTTTGTCTGGGTAATGATTCAACATTTATATTTCTGAAAAATGTGCTGACTGAAGTGATGGCTATTTTTCCTTCTGAATATATTCATGTGGGTGGAGATGAGGCCGGTCAGGCGGCATGGAAAGAGTGCCCCAAATGCCAGAAGCGGATCAAGGATGAGAAACTCAAAAATGAATCTGAATTGCAAAGCTATGCCATTCGGAGAATTGAGCAATTTCTGACCTCAAAAAAGAGAAAACTCCTTGGTTGGGACGAAATTCTTGAAGGTGGTTTGGCGCCTGCCGCAACAGTAATGTCATGGCGTGGTGAGCAGGGGGGGGTAACCGCGGCAACTATGGGTCACGATGTGGTTATGACACCAGGCGGGTATTGCTATTTCGATCATTACCAGGCCGATCCTGCCACACAGCCACTAGCTATTGGAGGTTATCTGACGGTGGAGCATATCTATTCCTATGAACCGGTTCCTGCAGAGCTTGATGCTTTCAAAGCCAAATATATCCTTGGAGCCCAGGCCAATATCTGGACAGAATATATCCCGACGACAGAACACGTCGACTATATGGCCTACCCCCGTTTACCTGCAATGGCTGAAGTTACCTGGTCCGAAAAAGGGAATCGCAATTTCGATGACTTTAAAACAAGATTACAAGCACATTACCGGTTACTCCAAAGACTTAATGTAAACTATTGTCGCCCTTCATTCAGTCTCGAGGTTGGGACCAAATTCGATAATCAGGCCAAAAAAGTAACGGTCAGTTTTAAAAGTGAACAATATAAGCCAGTGATTTATTATACACTCGACGGTTCTGAACCAACAAACCTATCTACACTTTATAAAGGAAGTTTTGAAGTTTCCGGTTCAGCAAAGGTTGCTGCCGCCATTTTTGAGAATGGCTTATTTAAAGAAAAGCCGGTGAAACTGGATGTTGATTTTCACAAAGCCATAGGGAAAAAGGTTACTTATCATCTGCCTTACAGCAAGAATTATGTTGCTCAGAAAGAGGAAACCCTTGTAAATGGATACAGGGGCGGTTCATTAACTTACGGCGATGGACAATGGCAGGGTTTTGAGTCGAACGATATGGATGTGACCATTGATCTCGAAAAGGTTGATAATCTGAAAAGCCTCGCCGTCTCGTTTATGCAGCAAACCGGTCCGGGGGTGTTTATGCCCGATTTTGTGGAGGTTTCGCTTTCTGACGATGGGAAGGAATTCCGGAAAGTAAAAACGATTAATAATGATATCCCGTTAACTCAATCGACTTTAACTCTGAAGGATTTTAAGTTTTCTCTCTCGGGGGAAAAAGGACGGTACATTAGAGTTTTTGCCAAAAATGGACAACATGGGTTTTTGTTTGCTGATGAGGTGATAATTTATTAGCACACAAATAATTGGTGAAATTTGGTGTCTTGGTGGCAAATATTTTTTAATTAAAAATGCAAATAGTAAAATGCAAAATGCAAATGGTTTGAACCCGATTTCGCGTATTTGAAGGAGAAGAAATCGCTCCGTCAACGGCAAATCCCAAACTTTGCATTTTGCATTTTAACTTTTCTCATTTTGAATTCCCATTATTCTGAAATCCACTCTTTCCAAATAAAGTAATCGGCGGGAAAAGCATCCTCATTTATTGGCGGCTCATGCTTAAATAAACCGAAAACCGAAGAGCCACTACCCGACATTGCTGCATAAACTGCACCCATTTCCGACAACCTTGACTTTATCTGAGCAATCTCAGGGAAAAGGGGAAATACGGAAGTTTCAAAATCATTTACAATACTCTCCTTCCATTTTTCAAGAGGTAGTTTTATTGAACTGAATAAAGGGAATTTAGGAACTGAAGGTTTAATTCCTGCGTAAGCCTCCTTCGTGCCTACTCCAAACGGTGGTTTTATTAAAACCATAAAATAACCTTTGAGAGACAAATCGATTGTTTGTAGCTTCTCCCCTATTCCGGTTGCAAAGGCAGGGCGATTTTCGATAAAAAAAGAGCAGTCGGCGCCCAATTTAAAGGCATAACCCTTTAGTTCATCAATCGTCAATCCAAGATTAAAATAGTCGTTTAGTCCTATTAATAAAAACGCAGCATCCGAGGAACCGCCACCTAAGCCAGCGCCAAAGGGGATTACCTTATGTAAATGGATGTCGAGTCCCGGAAGGGGGAAATCGGCAGCAAGTAGGCGGAAAGCCTTAACGACAATATTTTCCTCAATACCAATATCCAGCGGAATACCCGAACTTGTAAAATTAATTCTATTTGCCTTATTTTCAATAAACTCCAAACCATCCTTCAGTCCAATGGGGTAAAAGACTGTTTCAAGATCGTGATAGCCATCATCCCGCTTGCGAAGAATATTCAGGCCCAGATTAATTTTGGCGTTGGGGAATAAGACCATTGGTGATGTTATTGAGCCCTGACAGGGTTTTAAACCCTATCAGGGCTATTATGGTTATCAATTATTTATAATTCTCCAGCGGTTCGCAGGTACAGAACAGGTTGCGGTCACCCCAGGCAGCATCAACACGGCCTACCGGAACCCAAAACTTATTCTCACGAAGCCATGCCAACGGGTATGCAGCTTTTTCGCGGGAATAGGAATGCGGCCACTCATTCGCGGTTAACATTTCAGCAGTATGTGGCGCATTCATCAGTACATTATCTACCTTATCGGCAACACCGGTTTCAACCTCTTTGATCTCCTCAAAAATCGCATTCATCGTATCGACAAAACGATCCAGCTCCTCTTTTGATTCACTCTCGGTTGGTTCAACCATTAGGGTACCATGTACCGGAAATGATAGCGTCGGAGCATGAAAACCATAATCCATCAACCGTTTTGAGATATCAGTTTCCGATATACCTGCAGCAGCCTTTAGGTGTCGACATTCAAGTATCATCTCATGGCCAACACGACCTTGTTCTCCGGTATATAGGATTCCATAATTGTCCTTGAGACGTGTCGCGATATAATTTGCATTCAGAATGGCTATTTTGGTAGCCTCAGTAAGACCATCCGCACCAAGCATCTTTATATAACCATAAGTAACAGTCAGCACAGAGGCACTGCCCCATGGTGCACCCGAAACGGCATGAATTCCAACATGACCGTTATTCATCACCGAATGAGCAGGTAAAAATTCGACCAGGTGTTTGGCTACACAGATAGGACCAACTCCAGGACCGCCACCACCATGCGGGATCGCAAAGGTTTTGTGGAGATTCAGGTGGCAAACATCGGCTCCAATACGACTTGGGTTGGTTAATCCAACCTGAGCATTCATATTGGCACCATCCATATAAACCTGTCCGCCATGCTCATGGATTATGCTGCACATTTCGGTAATCGACGATTCAAACACACCATGTGTTGATGGATACGTGACCATAAAACATGAAAGATCATTTTTGTACTCCTCTGCTTTAATCTTCAATGCCTCAACATCAATATTTCCCCGTTCATCACAAGGGACGACCACAACCTTCATCCCGGCCATAACGGCACTTGCAGGATTTGTACCATGCGCCGACGATGGGATCAAGGCCACATTCCGGTGACCTTCACCACGGCTTTTATGATATTCCCTGATCACAAGTAACCCGGCGTATTCACCGGCTGCGCCGGAGTTTGGCTGCAAAGAGATGTCAGCAAACCCTGTGATTTCAGCAAGGTCACGGCGTAATTCCTCCATAAGCTCGTGATAACCCATCGCCTGATTTTTAGGAACAAAAGGGTGTATGCCATTGAATTCGATCCAGCTAAGGGGTAACATCTCTGTGGCGGCATTGAGCTTCATCGTACACGACCCAAGTGATATCATCGAATGAACCAGCGAGATATCTTTTTTCTCTAATCGCTTAATATAACGGGCCATCTCGGTTTCCGAACGGTATTTACTGAACACATTTTGCTTAAGAAATGCCGATTTACGGACAAATTCAGGGGCAATTGTCATATGTTCCGGTATCGAGGCAATCACAGGAACCGGTTTATTGGCTGCTTTGGCAAAAACCTCCAAAATCCAGTTGATATCTTCAATATTGGTTGTTTCGTCAATACTTAAGCCCACCTGTCCGTTTGGGAGATAACGAAAATTCATCTCCAAATCAATTGAGAGCCATTCGATATCTTCACGTTTCACATGACGGGGTAGATCAATGCGGATCGTATCAAAGAAATTCGTATTCTCCTGTTTATAACCCAGCTTTGCAATTTCAAAGGAAAGTAATGCAGCTATACTGTGTACCCGGTCAGCTATTGCCTTAATCCCCTCAGGACCATGATAGGTGGCGTACATCCCGGCCATGGTTGCCAGCAGTGCCTGTGCAGTACATATATTTGAAGTTGCCTTTTCGCGCTTGATGTGTTGTTCGCGGGTCTGAAGCGCCATTCGAAGGGCAGTTTTCCCGTTCACATCTTTCGAAACACCAATGATCCTGCCAGGAAGGTCTCTCTTATACTCGTCGCGTGTAGCAAAAAATGCGGCAATCGGACCGCCGTAACCCATTGAAACTCCAAAACGTTGTGAAGAACCGAATACAATATCTGCACCCCATTCTCCGGGAGGGGTAATCAGTGCAAGAGCAAGTAAGTCAGTGGCAACAGAAACCTTACTCCCCTTTTCATGAACTGCTTTTGTAAATGTTGCAAAATCTTCAATCTCGCCGTCTGAATTTGGATACTGTAAAATAGCGCCAAACCAATTCTCTTCAACGACAGCTTCCTTAAAGTTGCCAACTTTCAATTCAATACCCAAAGGCTCTGCCCTTGTGATCAAAACATCAAGCGTATGGGGCCATATGAGCTCATCCACAAAGCAAACATTGGCGCCTGCTTTCTCCTGGGCTCTTGAACGGAGTGCATACATCATATGCATCGCTTCGGCTGCAGCAGTAGCTTCATCAAGGAGGGAGGCATTTGCTAGTGGCATTGCAGTCATTTCGCAAACCATCGTCTGGAAATTGAGCAAAGCCTCAAGCCTTCCCTGCGAAATCTCAGCCTGATAGGGTGTGTAGGACGTGTACCAAACCGGATTTTCAAGAATGTTGCGTAAAATCACCGATGGGGTAATCGTGTCGTACCATCCCATTCCGATATAGGTATTGAACACCTTATTCTTTTTCGCGAGCTTCATGATCTTGCGGTAATACTCCCGTTCCGTTAATCCATTTGGAAGGTTTAATGGATTTGCCAGCCTGATATTGGCGGGAACGGTCTGGTCAATCAGCTCGTCAAGCGACTGCACACCAATCACTTTAAGCATCTCCTGAATATCCTCTTCACGTGGTCCGATATGTCGGCTCACAAATTTATCTATAGCCATTATATTTAGATTTTAGAATTATCTTTTAAAAAAAGGCAGCTGGCAACTGGCGGCTGGCAACTGGCGACTGGTTGATTACGCTTAAAATTTAAGTTGTCATTTTATATTTAATAGTTCGGTAAATTTTAATATTATTCAATTTCAATAATATGTAATTCTATGTATTTCAACTTGTTCATCATGAATTCGATACGAAAACATACCGAAGTATTGATATTGATTAATGACCATAATTGCCAGGTTTTCAATTCAAAAACGGATTATTTCTTTTTTCTGCGCCAATAGTGGTTTCAGCACCATGACCACAATAGACCTTCACATCGGGATCAAGAATCATGAGTTTTTCCTTTATTCCGGAGATTAGCTGCTCATGATTGCCACGCGGAAGATCTGTTCGGCCGACCGAGCCACAAAAAAGGATGTCTCCGCCAATCAAAACCTTATCTGCTTCCGAATAGAATGCCACCCCTCCGGGGCAATGTCCCGGAACGAAAATCACCTTTAAGGTTGAATTTCCGAAGGTGATCAGATCACCATCCTCAAAGTAACTGCCGGGTAAAGGAGGTTTTGTCATCGGCATTCCAAACATCGCTGCCTGATTAGAGGCCTGTTCTACCAGAAAGTTGTCCTCTTTGTGAATTTCGCTCTTCAATCCCCAGGTTTTCTCCGTGAACGCGTTTCCCATCAGATGGTCAAAATGACCATGGGTATTAAGTAACCTAACCGGGTTTAGATGATTTGTCTCAATGAAAGTTTTGAGTTCCTGTTCTTCAAATGGGTAAAAACAGGCAGGGTCAATAATCACACACTCCAGCGTTTCGTCCCATAATACAATGGCATTTACTTCAACCGGATTAAATGTGAATTTCTTTATATGCATGGATGAACTGATTATGATTTATTAAACAGCACTGAATGAAATCGTTGCCTCAAGATCGGTCCTGAACTGGAATTGGAAATTCGTCTTTAAACTGGCGCTGCGAAGGTAGGAAATGTATAGGTAAGATCAAATTATTTGATCAGTACAAAAGCAATTCAAATTTCTTTTTTAAGGAGATAGGAATAAATCAGATTTGAATTTTCCAGCTTAATTCAAACTCAGGCTCTGTTTGTATTTTCCATATAACCAAATTATCAGATCATCTCCGCAATCTGCATCGGTATCCTGCAATAGTTTTTTAGCCTTTTTGATTACTTCTTCAAAGGTAATCATGTCCTCCTCGGAAGTCTGAAAAGCTGATATCTGACCCTTTAGATACTTCTCAATTACAGCTATTTGCTTCAAGTTTAACTCAATCATGGCTTTTTTTATCACCTATAAAATTCTCATGCTTTATTATCGCATTTTCAAGCCTTTGTTCAACTTCTTCGAGCTCAATAAACATGGCTGTTCCATTTAACATATCAATTAATTCATGAACCAGGCACTGTTGATTCTTATAAAAATCAACAGTTTCAGGGATGATTTCTAGTTCAACCTTGATGAATTTATCAGGAAGCTCTTCGTTCACGTTTAACCTTAAAGTATGCATCGGACTCTTATGTTAAGATAGAGAAAATTTAAACTCTTATTAATCAATGATCCGCACACTTTCCTGATATAGGGTTTCCGGATCCAGGTCTGCCTCGTTATCCCATTCGATTGTATCAAAACTAATCCTGACAGAATTAAATTTTGTAATATCTCTGAGCTCCCTGAAAATACCCTTATCCAAAAACGGATTCATATCAAACTGACGCTTCTCGCCATTTTCAAACGTCAGGATAAGATTATAATCATTTATAGGAGTTACACTTTTGATTGCCAGGTACATCTATGTTTATTTTAAGGGTTCAATTGAAAATGGTTTTTCACCGTTTTGACATAATTTCCAATCAGCATTCAATTCTTCTTTATGGATCTCAATCCATGCTAATACAAGTCTCAACTGTTTGGATGGCAATTCACCCTCCATTAATTCACAATTTGAAATATTAATTACCGCTTTATCATCTTGGTAATAAACATGAATATGAGGAGGATTATGCTCTTTAGGAGCAAAGTACATACGAATAATTATCCCATAGAACATTGATAAAGTAGGCATAATACTATATTTTGCCACAAAGATAGTGATACATTTAATACATTAATATTATCTAATAAATTTCACACAATCCTCCGTCACAACACTCTCCTTATCCTTAAACCATTCAGGTAATCCCGGTGACTGGACCTGCTCACCGTTCGCTTCTTTTTCAGCAACCTGAACATTCAGCTCCAATAACTGGGCTAATAAATCAAGAGATGGATCGAATCCATAAGCCTCCAGAACAGCCTTATCGAGCGCCTGCTGCAAATCGCGGATGCTGTTTTTACCAGGCTTTTCAAGCAGCCGGTAAATATCGCGCAAACTCTGGTTGTTCTCACTCATTACCCGGTTACGCTCATCCCGCAAACCCTTCGAAGCCTTTGCTATAGCCATGATCTGCTTCTCCAATGGATCTTGCGGCCAGGGAAAGGTGTCCCAGATTGCCGCAGAGTTATAATTTGGTGTTTCAGCCAATGTAGTGCATTTTTCTGTAAACCATTGCCAATGTATACCCGACTGTATAATTCCAAATGAATAATCATCTTCAAATGCAAAACACATGACTTTATCATTGGGATGAATTTCTGAAGATATAAATTCAAAAATAGGCCTTTGGGTTACCCTGGCACACGCAATATATCTGGCT
>CAIVCR010000007.1 GCA_903904515.1 uncultured Bacteroidia bacterium | reverse complement strand
TTTCCGCAGCTACTTCAGACATGAATTTGAAATTTATAGTTATTCATAATCAGGTGTATTCTTAAGACTGGTGAGCAGGTTATACCTGTTCTCATTGATGTCTTGCAGACTACCCATTAACTTTTTAATGACCGGATAAGTGGTCGCCTGATCAGCTTTGATCGCAATCCGGTATTCCCTGTTAATTGTTTTGGCAAGTGACACCCAGCCCTTGAACTGATTGTCTAAAGAGTCACATGGAATACCCAACGCATTCTGGGGCAGATCCCGCTCCTCAGACTTTAAAGCCAAATAGGATTTCATCATAGTAATAGGTACTCCAAACTTATTAACAAGACTAAACTCCTTCAATTCAGCAGGAGAAAAAGTGATGTTATAAGCAGCTCCCATTTTGGTAAGCAACTGGACACGGTTCTCTTGTCCATCTGCCCCAAAGAATACTTTCCCTTTTGCGTCAACAAGTATCGAAATAATGTTCCGGTCGGGTATCTTAATCTCCGAAATCGAAGAGGGGGTATTAACCGCCACCGGTTCTTTTTGGATAAAGTTGGAGGTAAGCATAAAGAAGGTCAGTAGTAGGAACGCAACATCGCACATTGCGGTCATGTCAACAGCCGTACTCTTCCTTTTAATTTTTACTTTTGGCATAGAACTAATATATTTTAGACTATAAATTTAGTGCTTTGAAGCAAATGTTTGAACAATGCTATAACCAGTCTCATCAATAGTGTAAGTCAGCTTATCAATTTTTGTGGTGAAATAATTGTAGGAAATCATCGCAAGAGCACCGGTACCAATACCGAAGGCAGTGTTGATCAACGCTTCAGAAATACCTGTAGACAGAGCAACCGAGTCAGGAGCTCCGGCATTAGCCATAGCAGCAAATGAACGGATCATACCAAGTACAGTTCCTAAAAGTCCCATCATCGTTCCAAGGGAAGAGATAGTTGCCAGAATCGGAAGGTTTTGCTCAAGACTTGGAAGTTCCAAAGAGGTTGCTTCTTCAATGTTCTTGGTAATGTCAAGCAGTTTCTGCTCCTTGGTCATTGAAGTATCTTTCTCAAGCATGGCATATTTAACCAGCGCAGCTTTAGAAACACTCGCAATCGAACCCTGAAAACGATCACATTCTGCAATGGCGCCAGTCACATCATTCTTGGCAAGAGAACCCTTAATCGTCTCAACAAATTTTACTGCAGATCCTTTTCCTCCAGCTTTGCTGATTGTAAAGTAACGCTCAATCGCAAAAACAATTACAGTCAACAATAAAGTCATAATGATCGGAACAATAAATCCGCCCTTATAAATTACGCCGAGAAAATTTCCGGGAATCGGTGCATTTGCATTATTATTCCCCTGAAAATTGCTGTTCGCGCCCATGATCAGATTAAATACAAGTACCGCAATTACCAGTGAAACCGGAATGACTGCCGCTGAGAAAACTCTTTGAAATTTTAAAAACCCATTTTGTGATTTCATACTCTAATGATTACTAAGTGTTTAAATGAAAGTTTAAGAAATGCTTAAGAAAAATAAAACGATCTAAAATCGCCATAAAATAAGAATTATAAATCAACCAAAAGCTATTTGTTTTTCAAAAATTGTCAGGACAAATAGCCGAAAATCATAAACATTAAAAACATCAACTCATTTGAATCTTTCAAAACCAGGAACCACTATCCTCAAAACTCATGAGTCAAAAAGGAAACCTTTTGATTGGCCCAAATTTACATCAAAAAATTGATATCAGATCAAGATTATTTAAATCTTTAACAGAGACCGATGCTTCTAAATCGTGGACAAAATTAATAATCCAATTCAATTCACATCGGGGAGGCAAAATAAAAATCCACCAAAAGACAAATATTAACATATTTTAACATTTACAACAGCTCAACAAACATCAATATATCAGTCTATTTAAAGAGTATAGACTGTTTTGATAACAGAATCAAAAATGATCTAAGCCCAATTTTCAGGTTCCACACAACTGATTTTAAGTCAATGGAACATACTCTTTTAATCAGAAAAGCAAGCCCGTACTCACATGAAGGATCATAAAAATCGAACTTTAAGCCACACCCTTTACGGATTTAAAATTTTCGGTGCGAACATCTGGGAAATATCAAACTTTGACCAGTGGAGGATTAAAATAAAAATATCGAAAAATTAAATTAAGGGTGAGAATGTTATTGCAAAATAAATTTAAACGGGACCGTATAACTAACCATTACAGCTATGCCACCCTGTTTGCCTGGACTCCATGCAGGCATCATCTCGAGGATTCGGACTGCTTCCTCATCACATCCCCCTCCAATGCCCCGAATGATCTTTATATGGGTTATTCGTCCATCTTTGCCGACTACGAAGTTTACAGTAACAGTGCCGAATATTCCATTTTCTGCTGCTGCTGTAGGATAGCGAAGATTTTTTTTGATAAACCGCATCATCTCCTGCTCGCCACCGGGGAATTGGGGCATTTGTTCAACAATGATAAATGGCTTTTCAGGCTCTTCCGTTATCTCCGTTTTCACTGCTGCCGTCGCTATAGGAGCACCCACATCATCTGTCCCCTTTTCATAGGTGACATTACTTATGGCCGCTTTGGCCTCAACAGCCTCCTTTTGAAGCATAGGCAGCTCTTCATCCTGAACCTGTTCGTCGGGCTTTATTACCGGTGGGGTAAACTTTATGGTATTCCGCATGGGGGGAGGTGGCGGAATCTCCTTGAGGGATATTGCCTCTTTGGGTTTGTCCAGTTTTATATCGGTCATAACTCTGACCGACACCTCTTTTTCCTTCGTCTCAGGAATAATTTGCCTTAGCAGTGCAGGGAATGATACCACGAAAATAAATAACAGAACTGCGCAGATTAAAGCCCAAAAATGCCTTTGGGGAGAATTTATCCTCAGTTCATAGGCACCATATTCCTGATTTTTAAAATTCAGAATCAATTCAACCCACTCTTTTGAAAATATATCATTATTTGCTGCCATTAGGATAAAATTTTTGTCAATTTTCCTCACTAATATTATCAGATCAAACAGGGTGATATCAAAGATCGTAAGACCTGGCTAAGCTACATCATGCTTTTACTCAATCACAGGGTTTCACATGGTTAATCAGAACGTTTTTGGTTTCTAATCTCATTCAAAGTTTTCCGGCTTTTATTCTATTTAATATTTCTCCTGATACATAAAACCTGAGAAACTCTTTCAGAGAACTGAATCCGTATTAGAATGATGTTTTAAATATAAGCAAAATATATCATATTTATCATTCTGAAACTGTTTTTTTTTTTGTAAAAATTGTCGAAAATCAGTTCCCCCTGATGGCAAGCTTTCAGGGGAATTATAAAGAGTATAAAAATATTGATTAACAGACAAATAATCCGACATTCGTTGCTTTCAATCACTTAATCTACAAGCAACGACACTTTTTGTGTTCCGAAATCAAGAATTGCTTTATGGGGATAAAGAAAATCTGATCCGATAAGTCCCAAAATCTTCTTGTCGGAGAACTTTGCATATTCGTCATTGATATGCTGAAAATCAATCAATGCCACTTTGAGTGTTCCAAAGTTAAAGCCGCCTAATTTAAATTCCCTAATTGTGGCAGAATTCGTCTTCACGACCTCCTTCCCAAGACCTGTGGCCATCACCGATTCGCTATCATCACCGGTGTAATACCCAATCAATGATTCATCGAAGACGCTTTTGGAAGCACCTGTATCTAAGACCCACCAATACCCATCGAGTCCTTCGAATTCCGACCTTATCAGGGGATGATAGGTCTGTTCCTCGAGTTCTACAATCTCAAAGCTGATTTCATGCATCAGTTAAAGTTTAGAGTCAAAAAAAGGGGCCATTAACCCCTTTTCCTGACTATGAAAAAATATTATAGTGTATTCAAATGGTCGAGAACATTCATCACTTCCCGCACATGACCTTCACTTGTTTTCATCATTTGCATCTCATCTTCATTAAGGTGCAGTTCAACGATTTTTTCGATCCCGTCTTTTCCAAGAACAACAGGAACTCCAAGGTAGCAGTTGTCGATTCCGTATTCACCCTGAAGCTGAATACATACCGGGAAGATACGGCGCTGATCCTTGATGATAGCTTCCACCATCTGGGCAGCAGCAGCACCCGGAGCATGCCAGGCCGAGGTTCCGATAAGTTTTACCAACTCTCCCCCACCGGCTTTGGTTCGTTCAACAATTGCATTCAACTTTTCACTCCCCAGCAATTCAGTAATAGGAATACCTCCGACTGTTGTATAACGGGTTAACGGAACCATGGTGTCTCCGTGTCCACCCAACAGCATCGCCTGAATCTCTTTCGGCGAAATATCAAGTGCTTCGGAAAGGAAAGAACGGTAACGTGCAGTATCCAGAATTCCGGCCATCCCCATTACGCGGGTACGTGGCAATCCGGAGGCAAGATGGGCCTGATACGTCATAACATCCAAGGGGTTGGAAACGATAATGAGGATCGCATCGGGCGAATATTTAACAATATTTTCAGTTACAGATTTTACAATTCCGGCATTGATCTGGATCAGATCATCGCGGCTCATCCCTGGTTTACGCGGTAATCCTGAAGTAATAACCACTACATCGGAACCTGCAGTCCGTGAATAATCACTGGTAACCCCGACAGTGCGGGTATCATAACCAATAATCGGTGCTTTTTGCCAGATATCAAGCGCCTTTCCTTCTGCAATTCCTTCCTTGATATCCAGTAGAATCACCTCATTTACCACTTCGCGGTACGCCAACGTATCAGCACATGTAGCCCCTACATTTCCTGCTCCTACAACTGTAACTTTCATAAAAATCGAATTATTTATTCTGATTAAAAAAAACTATTACTGTTAAAAAAACTGATGCAAATTTAGGTAGTTTGAGATGATTATAAAAGAGATTCACAACACTTAACAAATACTTAACATTTTTAACTGTCACTTAAAATCTCTTTTGAAAATTTTATCCAAATTACTCAAGATCTTTTATTTCCTGATTGTCGATTCAGCCATTTTAATATTCCCGATAAAAATAGTTAAATCTTTTAAATCCCGGCGATGCGCCGAATTACGGCAATAATCTCTTCGGCTAATTGGTTGGCCTTTTCGGCAGATTGGCTTTCGGAGTAGATTCTGATAATTGGCTCGGTATTCGATTTGCGCAAATGTACCCACTCCTTATCAAAATCAATTCTGACCCCATCGACATCATTTATCTGCTTATCGCTGTATATCTCTTTAATCTTCATTAAAATATCGTCGACATTAATCTCAGGGGTGAGTTCTATCTTATTTTTTGAAATGGTATAATTGGGGTACTTTGACCGAAGTTCCGAACATTTCAATCCTGAAGTAGCCAGGTGTGAGAGAAAAAGTCCGATACCCACCAGAGAATCGCGTCCGTAATGACTTGCGGGGTAAATGACTCCTCCGTTACCTTCTCCACCAATTACAGCATTTGTGGACTTCATCAGAGTCGTTACATTGACTTCGCCAACAGCAGAGGGGGAATAGCTGCCTCCGTGCAATTCGGTAATATCGCGTAAAGCCCTGGAGGAAGAGAGGTTTGAAACGGTATTCCCATTGGTATGTGACAACACATAATCGGCGACGGCAACCAGCGTGTATTCCTCATTAAACATCGTTCCGTCCTCGTTTATAATTGCAAGACGATCAACATCCGGGTCAACGACAAAACAGACATCAACATTTGCCTTGCTCACAATTGCCGAAGTTTCCTGCAGGTTCTCGGGTATCGGCTCAGGGTTATGGGCAAAATGGCCATTGGAAACACAATTTATCTCGACAACCTCCGAAACTCCAAGTGCCTTTAAAAGCCTGGGGACAATTATACCACCCACCGAATTTACCGCATCCACGGCAACCCTGAAACGCCGGCTTTTAATTGCTTCAACATTTACAAGTGCCAGATTCAGGACCTGCTCAATATGGTAATCGGTATAATCCTTCTGAGATTCGTGGCCCAGATCATCAACATCAGCGAAGACAAAGCGTTCATTGCCGGCAATTTCGAGCACAATTTTTCCCTCGCGATCATTCAGGAACTCCCCATTTTTGTTGAGTAATTTCAAGGCGTTCCATTGTTTGGGGTTATGGCTTGCTGTGAGAATAATTCCTCCGTCGGCTTTTTCCGCCACAACGGCAAGTTCAGTAGTGGGTGTTGAAGCCAATCCAAGGTTTACAACATTTGCACCCATCCCCTGTAACGTTCCGGTAACAAGCGCATTGACCATCTCTCCTGAAATCCGGGCATCCCGTCCAACAACAATTTTCAACTGTTCATTACCGCTTTTATTCTCTTTAACCCATGTCAGGTAAGCCGCAGTAAATTTCACCAGGTCAAGTGGACTTAGACCTTCGCCGGGTAATCCTCCAATAGTTCCCCGGATTCCGGAAATCGATTTTATCAGTGCCATAATTTTGTGTTAATCATTGATTATTGATTTGCAAAGTTGTTAAATTGGGTTAATTATTCAAAGGATTATTCTGCTTCTGCAAAATATAAGTTTATAATCGGGTTTTTTTTCCGACATTTGCACCCGAATTATTAATAAGTCAGAGAATTAAGCGATGATTATCAGAAGAGGAAGAGGACAGGAACGCGAAGATAAGCGTACCGTCGAGAAAAGGGAACCGGGTACCAGACCGCGTGTTAAAAAAGGGGATTCAGCACCAACTGACCAGAGCAGAAGACCCTCCGGACCCCGCACAGATTCAAGGGATTTGAGTTCCGGGAAACGGGTAGGAAAGACGAAAGTTTTAAAAACTGCATCGGGATCAAGACCAGCCGCTCCGGTTACCAACCGGTTTGGAAAAGAACGGACATCGGATGTGTTCCGGAGAAATGTGATCGAAAAACGTCCCGAACGAAAATTCGAAGGGGCAGAATCGGACCAGTATGTGAATAAAACCGGGAAGGTATTACGCGGCAGATTGGGAATCCAAAATTTAAACAACGAATTTAATTCCACAAAGAAAGTTGTAAAATCAGCTACGACAAAAAAAGAGCCGGGAGCAATGCGCCTGAATAGGTACATCGCCAATGCAGGTCTTTGTTCACGTCGTGAGGCAGATACCTATATTGCAACAGGTTGCGTTATGATTAACGGAAAAATTGTTTCGGAGATGGGGCACCAGGTATTGCCCGGGGAATCGGTGAGTTTTAATGGCCGAATTATCACTGCCGAGAAAAAAATGTATGTACTATTGAATAAGCCAAAGGGTTATGTAACAACTCTTGAGGATCCCCACGCAGACAAAACAGTTATGGAGCTTATTGCAAATGCCTGTACAGAACGAATTTATCCTGTCGGCCGACTTGACAAAAGCACAACCGGACTACTCCTCTTTACCAACGATGGGGATATGACCAAACGGTTGACACACCCAAAATACAACCGCAAGAAAATCTATCATGTCTATTTAGATCAGAAAGTCACAAAAAATCACCTGCAGGAAATTGTCGATGGAATTACTCTTGAAGATGGATTTGTAGCTGCTGACTCGGTGAGCTATGTAAGCGAGGATGATAAAAAACAAGTAGGAATTGAGATCCATTCAGGAAAAAATAAAATTGTACGCCGTATATTCGAGCATTTGGGCTATAAGGTTGAAAAACTCGACAGGGTTTATTTTTGCGGACTAACAAAAAAGGACCTTCCAAGGGGAAGATGGCGCTTTTTGACCGATGAGGAGGTCTCGCTGTTAAAGATGAGCTCAAAATAAGAAGGCCCAAATCGAAATGAGGAATAAGCTAATTGTCATTGGATTATTTTTTCTGATGCTTAGTCCGGTTGTTACTACAGCCGGACTAAGTGATTTTGTAGCCTGTACATCAAAAGATTCCGTTTCCGTTCAACGTGTTCAAATCCAGCCAATATCATACACCAACCCCTTACCGGCAGACTCTGTCAGGCGATCTGAAGATACCGATGCGAAATTTTTATATATACCTTTAACCAATAGCAATTTAGAGGCTAAACTCAGGATCGACAGTGCCTTTATCGCTCTTCATAAGAAAAGGCAGATGCAAACGGTGCGGATGTTTGCCGAGGGGAAGATTTCCATGGGATATTTTCACCTTGATTACAACAGAGTTATCGGTTATAACGTTTATGAAGGTCTTAAATTAGGACTGGGGGGCGAAACAAACCGACTGCTATCAAAATATTTCACACTTGGCGGCTACTTCAGTTCCAGCATGAAAGATGGAGCACTGCGGCATGGCGAATGGTTCGACATCTTCCCTACGGGACTTTCGGATTACAGGATTCATCTGGGATATACCGATCTGAATGTGGAATTTGGCGGACCGGAATTTCTGGAAACCCCCTCCCTGTTGAATCCCGAAAGTTACCGGCTTCTCCTTATTGATAATATGTTCCAGCAAAAACGGTTTACAACAGGATTAGAGTTCAGGCCTTTTAACGAATTGAATCTCTACTTGTTTGGTGACATGTCGGAAAATAAAGCGAATCTGAATACCGATTTTTTAGTCCATCATTCGTTTAATCCCACAAGCCTGACCCGCATGGGACTGCAAATGAGGTACTCTCCGGGAATAAAACTTTTAATGGAAGAGGGGCATCTCACTGAAATTACCCCACCCAGGCATGATTATTATTTGACTATAATTCATGGATTCAGGGAGTTATACGGTGATTTCAATTACACAAAGGTAGAGTTAAAAGGGAAGTTTTATATTCCGTTTTCGAAAATTGGAAAATCAACCATTCTGGTTCAGGGGGGAGTAATGTCCTCAAACTCGCCAATCATGGAGTTATTCAATGGTTACGGGGGTTATGCCGGAAAATTCACCTTAAATGCCCCCTTTTCGTTCGCAACCATGCGATTTAATGAATTTTCTTCGTCAAATTTCATGGCCGTGCATATTCGGCACGATTTCAGTCAGTGGCTTTTCCCTGAGAAATTCAAAGCTGCACCCTCCTTTATCATGGCTCATAACATGGGGATTGGACAACTTGACGATTTTTACCTTAAAAAATATGATTTGAAAGATTACCGCAAGGGGTATTTTGAATCGGGATTCGAAGTGAATAATCTTTTACGATTTGGTTATGTTTCCTGGGGTGTAGGCATTTATTACAGGTATGGTCCCTATCAATTTAATGCACCACACGACAATTTTGCCTATAAATTCGCATTTTATATAAAACTTTAAGCTATTGGTGATCTTCATTCCTTTTTTTCGAAGAAGTAATAAATTCCGGAAACAGCACCAACTATAATTTGGACAATTCCTGCATTACGGGAAACTTCAGATGCACCAAAACAGCTGTACAAACCCAAAAATATAAAGCAAATGCTAAAGATCAGGCGGAAATGGCGCTTCAAATTTCTTGTCAATTCAAGATAAACTGCTGTAATGTTTTTCATCATTTGCTTAATATACAAATTTTATCTTTTATATCAGTCTTGCGATAATTCACAACCTATTCTTATCAGATCCTTTCCAAAGTCAACTATGCTGAGTTTGGAGTTCCTGAACTTCACCTCCATGTGCGCAGGATTTTATTGCTCAACAGACGGGGAAACTTTATAGTTGTTTACTCATTTTAAAGTCATCCATCACATAACCATTTCCTATATCCGTAACTACCGGACCATCATTGGTAAATCCCAGTTTTTCATAAGCCTTTATACTATTGACATTGTTTTTGTTAACAGTAAGTGTTATTTTCCCCGCGCCAAATTCTCGCGCTTTTAAGGCAATGAAATCCATCCCTTCTCTTCCCAATCCGGTCCCTCGTTTCTCTTTTATGACGTAAAATTTACTTAGAAACAGCTCATTTCCCCTTTGCTTTATCGCTATGTAACCCGAAGGGAGTGACTGATGGTAAATAATGAAATATTCATAATCCTCATGATTAATTTGATTTTCAATTACTTCTGGCGATTGAAAATTTTTGATCATGTAATCGACCTGCTCCTGTCCGATCATGGGTACATAATGCTCGTTCCAAATGCATAAAGCAAGTTTAGCGGTGATGAGAATATCATCATTGGATATAACTTTCTGTATCATTAGGTATGATTTACATTCGCAGGTATGGTAAAATAAAATTTACTTCCAACCCCTTCTTCACTCTCAACCCAAATCTTACCTCCATTCAGTTCGACAAATTCCTTGCAGATAATTAAACCTAACCCGGTGCTGGATTCACCATCAGTCCCCTTACGACTGGTGTTTACATCGATGAGAAAAAGTCCTTTAAGTATCTCCTTGCTCATCCCGATTCCGGTGTCCTGAATCAAAATCTCTAAAGTTTTATCATCTGTTGTTCTGGCAGAGAAAGTGATCTTTCCACCCTTTTTGGTAAATTTCACACTATTGGCAACCAGATTCCGAAAAATTGTCTGGAGCATGTTACTGTCTGCATAGACTTCCAGATCATCGGAAATCAACGATTCGATTTCAATCTCCTTTTGATTTGCTGGCTGCAGCGACATGGCTATGCTGTCAGTTAGGATTGAAATTAAACGTAATCCTTGTGGGTTAAATGCCATGCGCCCTTGTTGAAGGGTTGACCATTGCAGCAGGTTTTCAAGTAGCCGGTAGATTGTAGCAGCAGAGTTTTGGATGGCCTCTGCAATTTTTCGAATCTCATCCAGAGTCATGGAGGAAATATCTTCAGCCATCATTTGTGTTAACCCCAGAAATCCATTGAAAGGGCTGCGTAAATCGTGAGCAATAATGGAAAATAATTTGTCCTTTGAAGTATTGATCTTTTGAAGTTCCTCATTTTTAGCTCTGATCTCCTCCTCAGCCCGTTTCCGTTCGGTGATATCACGACCATAACCAAGCAACCCGATAATTTTGCCCTCATTATTGTACATGGGAAGTTTAGAGGTAAGCAGCCAATGGGTCTCTCCGTTTTTCCCAATCATAAACTCTTCGATATTGAGCAATGGTTTACCTGCCCGGATCACTGAAGAATCAACTTCAAAGAACTTTTCTGCAATCTCTTTGGGATAAAAGTCAAAATCAGTCTTACCTATTACCTCCTCTTCAGAATGTGCACCCATGTAACGCAAATCGGCTGCGTTAGCCAGTGTCTTACGGCATTCAAGGTCAAGGCAATAGATCGAATCCGGAATATTGTCAATCAGGGTACGAAGTAATAACTGTTCTGCTCTGAGCGCTTCCTCCATTTTTTTGCGATCTGTAATATCGCTCACACTTCCAAACAGTGATAACGGTTGATTCTGATCATCACGGGTAATAATGAACCTATCCTGGAACCAGCGATACTGTCCATCCTTATGTCTGAACCGATACTCCAGATAATGGGTCATGTTATTTGTGTCAGACATGGCTTCGGCAATAGATCGGTTCACCAGCGACGAATCCTCCGGATGTATAAACCCAATTATTGTATCGAGCAAAATGCCACTCATCTCCTCAATCGTATAGCCGGATATCCGGGAATAGGCAGGGCTCAGGTAATCATAATTGCGGGTTTTAAAATTACGTTTGTAAGATGCATCAGAAGAATTCTCCAATACCTCGCGTATCCGTTTTTCGCTATTTTTGAGCTCAAAGGTTAATTTGTCGGCAATTTGCTGCGCCCTGTGTTCGGAGTTCAACAAGGAAAAAGTTAGCAAAAACAGCAGCAAACTTATAAGTATGCCACTGATAAGGACGAGTTGCTCAATGCTTTGCAAATAATAAGCCGGATGAATGGGCTGGTTAAAAACTAAATTCCAATTTATATTATACGGCGTTACTTTAAATGTCACTGAACCTGTTGGGTCAAAAGAATTATTCAGGGTGTCATTTCTTTGACTGTCAAACAGTAGCATGTGAGGGAAATTATTCTCATCAAAAATCTGCAGACGAAACGGACCACCTATTTCGGTCTCATACTGACCAATAATCCCCTGCATTAACTCGTTCATCTGATACGTGCCGAACACCCACCCTTTTATAGCGGCACGACGCTGCACTAATGTGTTTACCGGCATCCCTTTCCTGTAAACAGGAACATACATTGAAATTCCTGTCTGAAGGTCTTCTTTGGCATTTTGGACCAGAATTACCTTTCCGGTAAGCACTGCAGCATCTGAATCTCGTGACAGCTCCATTGCTTTTTTGCGGACAGAGTCCGAAAACATATCATAACCAAATGCCCGCAGGTTGCTGCCGGAAAAGGGTTCAAGATAAATAACCGAGGTATAAAATGGTCTGTCCCCTGCCGGTTTTACCGAATAATCGGGAAAGCCTTCCGTTTGAACTGCTTGTATATGTTGGTGGAGCTGAACTTTAGGAATTATTATCGAATAACCAGTTCCTTGAATTCCTGGCAGGTATGTTTCGATTTTGGAATATTCGCTAAACGTTTTCCAATCCTTTCGGGAAACGGTATCTGATGTCACAAAAAAAGCCGACCCTGTTCGCAGAAGTTGAGCACATGCCCTTAGCCGATTAGCCGTTTTAATCTTTATTTCATTGCAAATTGTTGCAAACTCGTGTTTAGCATCAGTTTCAACTTTCCTATGGACAAAAAAAGTGGCAACCGCAGTAAAAATAAGACCAATCAACAAAATCAGCAAAGCCCTGACTGCATTTCGGAATGACAAACCCGACGGCAGAGATTTATTTTTAAAATCAGTTAATTTCATTACTTAACTTGAAATATTTGTTCAGCAGTGACATTAATTGTCCCTGTTGAATTGGCTTAGCAAGATAAGCATTACAACCTGATTCTAATGCTTTTTCTTCGTCACCACTTAGTGCATTTGCAGTTTGTGCAAAAATAATTAATTCGGGGTTAAATTGTCGTATTTGCTGTGTTGCCAGGTATCCATCCAGCACCGGCATTCTGATATCCATAAATACAAGGTCAATATCCGGGCAATTACGACAGGTATCTACAGCTTCTTCTCCATTGCTAACAATCAATATCTCACGACAATATTGCTTCAGGAGCAGTTTTAGGAAAATTGCTGATGCTTCGTCATCTTCGGCGATCATTATTTTAAGCGAATTCGCATGGTCATTAGGTTTTAAGCTAAGACTGTCGTTTGTTCTCTGTTTTTTGTTCGGTTCAGTGCGATAGGGAATCGTCACGTGAAAAGCAGAACCTTTGCCCACTTCACTTATCACCCAGATTGAACCGCCAAGGAGCTCTGCATATGCTTTTGCAATGGTAGTTCCCAATCCTGAACCTTCATATTTCCGGGTATTCGAATTGTCTATTTGCATGAATCGTTCAAATAAAACCTGTTGTTGGTCGTCGGGAATACCTATACCGGTATCTTTTACGACAAATTCTAAAACCGAAGGTTGTACTGCACTATTATTTATGTAGTCATTTACCCTGTTTTCATCCCTCATACTAACATTCAACTCAACAGAGCCTGAATTGGTGAATTTAACCGCATTGTTTAACAGGTTATTCAGAATTGAAATTAGTTTAAGACTATCTGTATAAAAAGGGGGAAGAGTTGCAGGCAATTCAATATTGATCGTAAATGTTAATCCTTTGTTTTCAATTTCGGGCTGAAAATTACGTTGAAGATCATTGAAAATTTGATTAATATCGACCTTTGATTCCAATACCAAAGTTTGACCGGTCTGGATTGCCGAAACCTCTGCTATGTCGCTGATGGTTTTCATCAACCTGTTTGAGCTTTCATTTACGATTCTGGTGTATTCTTCTCTTTCAAGCCTGGAGAGATCCTCCTCCTGCAGGATTGTGAGAAATCCAAGTATTGCGTTGAATGGTGTGCGTATTTCGTGCGAAATATTATTCAGAAAAGCTGTTTTAAGCTTGTCGCTCTCTTCGGCATGCAATTTGGCAGTAATTAACTCTTCGCTGATTTTTTTTGCTGCTGTAATGTCTGTTTTGATAGCCACAAAATGGGTTATCTCATTCTGATCATTCTGCAAAGGTGAAATAACGGCATTCTCCCAGTAAAAGTTCCCATTCTTTTTCCGGTTATAAAATTCACCTTCCCATGTTTTTCCCGATTTAATGGTATCCCACAATTCCTTATAAAATTCCTGTGAATGAAAACCGGATTTTAAAAATCTGGGATTTTGACCCGTATATTCCTCCCTGGTATATCCGGTTAGCTGGCTGAAGTAAGGATTCGCATATTCTATATTTCCAGATAGATCGGTGATCACTACTGAGGCTTTTGAGTTTTCAATGGCCTTCTGTAATTTACTCAACTCCGCTTCGGCCTGTTTTCGGCGTGTGATATCTCTCATTGACCCATCGATATGATCGGGCAACCCTTCAGAATTATAAATAAGCCTTGCATTGATGGAGATGAACTTTTTATCGCCTATTTTGGTTTTAACTATTAACTCGTAATCATGCAATTCCCCTGATTTCATGATTGCTTCCAGAAAAGAGACCCTCTCAAAGGGGTTATAGTATAAGTTGAGAATCGGATTTCCGATTATTTCCTCCCGGTCATATTCTGAAAATATCTTAATCGATGGGCTTATCTCAAGTACTATGCCGGCAACGTTGGTTTGGAAAAAAATATCCTGAATATTTTCAAAAATTGTCCGGTATTTTTCTTCGCTCTTATTTGCCGATTCCTCCGCATGTTTATTTGCTGTAATGTCAACTGCTGTGATCAGGCAGAGCTCTTTGTTTTCGTCAACGGTTCCTGTCAGGTAGAGGTATTTTGGACTGTCATCATCTGAAACCAATGTCAGCTCGCAGAATCCCTTCTCATGAGTTTCAAAAATATTCCCGAGAAAGAGATTAAATGCTGACCTGGTTTCGTTGGTGACAAAAAAACCGAATCGGTTGTTTTTCAAAAGGGATCGGCTTTTTCCCAACAGGCTGGCTCCGTAAAGATTAATATCAATGATTTCACCATCTCCGGAGAGGATGAAATAGCCTGAAGGTGCAAAATCGAACAGTTTTGAATATTTTTGGGCCGATTTCTCAGCCTCCCTGACGGTTAAACCGAGTTCTTCGTTCTGCAATTCCAACTCTATCCGGTGAACTTCGAGCTCATAAATAAGCCGCTTTATATCTTCCTGTGCAAGGGTATTGGATGATTCATTTATGTTAGCCACACTCTGTGAAGAGGAAAAGGAGTTCCCCATTTTTAACAGTTCTTCTGCCTTTTGCCGAAAGTTAAAGGCAGTTGATCTGATTCTGTTTTTCATCTGATAATAATTTATTTTTTATTGGCCAGATTGAATTAACTTCGTTGATATTCGATTCGAAACCGCCAACTGGCGGATTATAATTTCGGATTGCGATTCTCCAATCATGCCCATTTCATGCATTTCAAATGGTTGGTTTCCGATATTCCAATACCCAACGGACAAAGTTATTAAAACAATTCAATAGTCACGCCTAACATTTCTATCTATGTAAACAATTTATGATTTTATTTTTAATTAACATAATTAATCTGTCTGTTTTCCAATTTTCTTAAAATCAAATTAAATTCCTTTTTTAAAATGATCTTTATTATTTCTTGATCTGGGAGATAAAACTCAGAGGGGGGTCGGGACCGGATATTTCCAGAAAAAAACCGAAGTTTACACCTTTTTTTCGGCTTGTTTCAAGTGTTTCCTGAAACATATTATGCTTGTTTTTATGAACAAGAAAATTTGCATTTAGGATCATGTTATCCTCTCGTTCTGTATACTCTTTAGGGAGAAGGTTATTGAGGGAATATAAATCACTGAGGCGAATAAATTCGTCCAGGTATTCCAGGCTGTAATTTTTGCAGATCCGATCCATCTCACTTTCGATAAGACCTGTTTTATTTCGGATTAGCAGGTGGGCTTTACCGGGAGAACTGGCCATAATCTCTTTTTCCATTGCTGCTGCCAGATCACTTAATTCGTCAATATGCCTGAGTAACGCTTTCCGGTTGCAAAAAACCTGAATTCTCCACTCTTCCCTTCCAGCCAAGGCATAAAAATTTCGTGTCAGGGTGGTGGAATGGGAGGCAATATAAGTTTTCAAATCCGCTTCATCATTAAAGACAGTACCAAATTTAAAAGGGAGCACCTCATGATGCTCCATGATTTTTTTTAATATCGCTGTATGATCCTGTACATTGGTTTTCACCCACAGTTTGTCGGAGAAATTTCTGCGCAGGTTTTCCTCAGAGAAATCTGTTTCCGGAATATTTTTCACAATCACATAGAAGTCACTAACTTTAAACGATTTAAGACGAGCCATTTCAAGCCAATAGCCGGGTTCAGTCCGACTGATGGCCAGGCCATATAAATAAATCATTGAATTCTGCATGGCGTGAAACCAATAAGGTGTTTACTCCGAAGTGAAATCTATTCCTTCAAATGAATTTAGGCGTTCGAAAGAGGTAATTTCCAGATTATCATCCATTTTAATTGAATAAAAAAGGCGCACTTGTTTTGGGGGGAGATTCATCGATTTTAAAAATGAATCATCTTCGTAGACCTCGGCCACTGCGCCCCAGGTCTCCTTCACCTTTTCGATTTTAATGACTGTTATATCATAACATGAGATGTTCTCTTTCAGGAACTTAACGACTGTTTTCTTTACATCTATAATATTACTCATTTTATCTCCTCCTGTATTATTTAATGATTGTTTGAACTGTCTATTATTTATTCTGTTTTTCCTCCCTGATATTTCCCAATAATTTCAGTAATTCATCTTCCCGTTCATCGTACTCCTCTTCACTGATTTCATCCATTTCAAATTTCAGCTGGAGTGCCATTAACCGTTCCTTGATAGACCCTTCATCGGAGGTCTCTTTTTCAATGACCTCGTTGATCTTTTCTGCAAGGAAAATGATTCCTTTGAACGGGGCCATTAGTAAATCATCCAGTAGAAACATTTCAGACTCCTTTCGTATTAATTGTCAGATTAACAAAGTTATAGGGCGGCAGTGTTCCCACATACCTAAAGGTCATCAGGTTACCGAATTTCTCATCCAGGTCGTTTACCGCCTTATCAAAAGCGGGCTCAGAGTTGTTTTTAATCAGGAATGCTGCATTGAGAATCATCATCTCTCCGTAGTTGTCGTTCAATTTCTGATCCTCCGAAAGGGGATTTAAAACATCGAGAATCATCGTTTTAAAATTTTCGGTCTCCTTTTTCAGTGCTTCGGCAACCATCTCACCGATCTTCATCCGCTGGTAGTGGGTCTTGTCAGCAGGCAGGTTCATCAGTTTTCCTCTCATTATCCTGATTTCATCATACTTTTCAATGATGCTTTCGTAAATTGCCGATTCGTTAGCAAGTATTTTAAGACCAAGCTCTTTCTTGCCTTCCATCTTATCGAGCATTTCGTCGAATTTCTTGTAATCCTTTTCAAGAATCCGCAGTATACCTGCATCATCATCGTGTTCAGAGATGGTTGAGAACCTCACCGGAAGCACCGTAAATTGCTTCATCACCTCTTCCAGAACTTTTTCATGGGTGATCATATTTACCCTACGGGCTTCGTAGATGATGATGGGTGAATTGCTCACAATAGCACTTATCCCCTTGTAGCTTATTGAATAGACCAGGTCGGCCCGTTTTCCCATTCCGATGGGACCATAATTCAATGGGTCAGAATTCCTGATAATTCCATATATATATTTCCCCTCTTTTACTTCTTCCAGTAGATTACTCATGGCAGATATTTTAAAATTAATTTTATAATTCCCATTTTTCAGGAAAAATTTTCAGATCGATGAAATTAAAAATTGGAAGTGGCGCTGTATAGACAAAATCACTCCGGTCTTCAAATCTGGCGCCAAGTTCAGCCATGATGTGGTCAAATTCAAGCTCCCTGCCGCTGTTCATCAAAAATGCGGTATTCATAAACATGGCATCTCCACTTGTTTTATTTTGTTTGTATTCAAAAACCGACTTGCGGAATGCTTCAATAATCTCGGCAGACTCCTCCTCTTTTTTTTCAATAAGCGCTTGTTCCACCAGTTTTCCTGCTTCAGCGATTTTCAGATTCCGAATCGTTGGATCGTCAGTGTGTTCAATTTCAGCCCTTATTTTTTGCAGTTCAACATGTTCTCTGTCGATCTGATTATAGATCATTCCCATATTTTTCCAGGTCCCCCGAACATTAACTTCCATTTTATTTTCGAATTGCCTGATCAGCTCCATAAATTCACTATATCTGCGGTTGAGCAGGTTCCGGATTTCATCGGGAGTGGCTGCAATAGTTCCGAACCGGATGGGAAGGACGCTATCAAACTCCTTCATGACAGCCTCAATGACTTTCTGATGGGCCAACATGTTTTCGGGATTAACCACAAACCTGCTTAGGGGGTGGTCGCTCACAACCATGCATAACCCGTCGAATCCGATCGTTGAGACCAGATCACCCCGTCCGCCCACTCCGATAGGCCCCAGATTTAGATCATATTCAGATGCGATAATGCAATAAATGTATTTTCCGTCTCTTTGCATGGTTATTCTTTTATTTTTACTAAAAACAAATTTTTACTTACCTTCTCACGGTTAAGCGAGATTAAAACTTCCTTCGATGATTGTCGTGCTGCAACCGAATAATCGAGAATCGTGTGGTAGGCATTGCTGATTTTTTCGAATTTTTCATCATTGCCGTTACCGGAATTAGCATCCGGATGACAAAGACGTGCTTTACCCAGGTATACCTTCTTTATTTCACTCTCTGTAGTCTCCTCACTTAGTCCAAGTTCTTGCTTTGCCTCTGCGATATGGTCAGGGTTGAGCTCCTTCATTTCGATGGTATAAAAACTATAGCACGGAAGTGGTCCAACCAGTTTAAAGTTTAATAACCCTTTAAATTCTTCATCAAGCTTATCAATTCCCTTTTCAAAATTCTCCAGTTTAATTCGGTTAAGCAGAAATGCTGAGTTGGTAATCATCTGGTCATTCATCACATCGTGTGTTTTAATATCAACACTGAAAACAGACAAAGACTCAAGAATCTTCAATTCAACCTTCAGGTTTTTTTCTTTTAATTTGGTCTGAACCATCATCCCCAACCGTACCTGGTCGATCTGGGAAAGGGAATCGGAAGTTTTAAGAATATCTTCCTTAGCTGCGATAATCTCCGGATCGTTGGCCAATTCAGCGAGTACACCCGAAAAATCGGCCCAAGTCACAGCAATATCTATCTCTGTAAGAAATTGCATCTTCTTCAGTACCTCCATGATCAGATCGTGCCCGTTTTCAAGTATTCTGAAAACCTCGGCTTTCGAATTCACAATTGTGCCAAGGCGCATGGGAATAATCATCGTAAAACCGTTCGCAACCATCGATTCAATGGTTTTCTGATGATGTATCAACAGGTGACCGAGCGCTTCCCTGTCGGTATAGTCCAGAAGTGTACCTTCCCGTTCTGAAACTATTGCAGATATATTTTGGAAGGGGATCGCATAAACCCCGGCATTTTCAAGTGACCTGAACATATCTGCGCTGTAGAAGTTCGGGATAATTCCGTAGATGTAGATGCCTTTTGTCGTCATGGTTAATACGTATGTAGTTGTGAGAGTTTCTATTTATTTCCTTAGTTTCTATTTAAGTAATAAGAACAATATAATGTCGTAATTAATATTTTCCTCTTTTGACCTCCCCCAACCCCTCCCAAGGAGGGGAGTAAGGCACTGATTGCTGGCCAAAAGTCTCCCCTTTGGGGAGATTTAGAGGGG
>CAIVCR010000006.1 GCA_903904515.1 uncultured Bacteroidia bacterium | reverse complement strand
TTTTCGATGGCATCAATAACCCTGATAATAATGAGATTAACTATTATTATCCAACCAATGATTTGGTTACAGCACCTGAAATAATTTTCTTTTGGGTGGCAAGGATGGTTATTGCGGGTTATGAATACAGAGGAAACCTTCCGTTTAAAAATGTTTATTTTACCGGAATTGTTCGTGACAAACAGCGTCGCAAGATGTCAAAATCGTTGGGCAACTCCCCTGATCCACTTGATCTGATTGCAAAATATGGCGCCGATGGAGTCAGGGTTGGAATGTTGTTCTGCTCACCTGCCGGAAATGATATCCTTTTTGACGAATCACTTACAGAGCAGGGACGTAATTTCAGTTCCAAGATCTGGAATTCCTTCCGTTTAATCAAAGGTTGGGAGGTCGACACCAACATACCGCAGCCTGACCATTCACGATTGGGGATAGAATGGTTCAGGGCCAAGTTAAGCGAGGTGATTATGACGATGGATGATCATTTCGACAAATACCGGCTTAATGATGCGTTAATGACCATTTACAATACGATCCGCGACGAGTTCTCCGGGTGGTTATTGGAAATTATAAAACCGGCCTATCAGTCACCCATTGACGCCAAAACATTTGAAGAGGTCAGCGACCTTTTTGATGAGGTTTTGAGGCTGCTCCATCCGTTTATGCCATTTATTTCAGAAGAGATCTGGCATCTGCTGAAGGAGAGGGAGCCTGGCGATTCGATCATGATTTCAGCCTGGCCAAAGGCAGTTGAAGGTCAGGAGGAGATTTGTCAAAAATTTGAAGTGATCAAAGAGGTAATTACCGGAATCCGTGCTATCCGAAAAGAAAAAGATATCGCCAATAAAGAGTCCCTTCGGTTATTTATTGTTCCCGGGGAAAAAGGGTTTATTCCTGAATACAACTCAATAATTTTTAAAATTGCCAATCTGTCTGAACTTATAATTTCAGGAGAAGAGATCTCGGGAGCCATGTCATTCAGGGTTAATACCTCTGCCTATTATATTCCACTTGCAGAGGTTGTTAACACCGAAGTTGAGATTGCAAAAATTGAAGATGAGCTTAGGTATACTATCGGATTTCTTGAAGTGGTAATGAAAAAAACGGGTAACGAAAGGTTTATGAGCAGTGCGCCAGCCAATGTTGTTGAGTTGGAGCGGAAGAAGCAAACCGATGCCGAAGAGAAAATAAAAATGCTTGAGGAGCGGCTTCTATCATATAGGTCTTCAATGAATTAATTATTTGACAGAAACATCAATCACACTAACAAAAAAATTATGAAACAAGTTTTCCTCTCTTTTCTAATCATCCTCCTGTTTGCCGGAGGTTCTAAGGTGAGTGCTCAGCTCAAATCACCCTTCAAACCCCTCCCTATAAACCATACTTACGCGTTATGGCCGCGTGACCGAATCCCGGCAATGGACACCACTCTCTCTGCCAAACTGTTGATCGACTCCATTTACGGTGTGATCGGAAAAACGGGAATATATGAGGGCCCGACCCATCATCTCGTCCCAGTTATGCACCTCTACCTTCCCTCCGCAGAAAAATCCAACGGGAAGGCTATACTAATTTATCCGGGTGGCGGATATGGGTTTGTCTACATGCCTGATGGTTACGGAACAGCAGCTTTTCTTCTGCGTAAGGGCTTCACCGTTTTCATTGTCAGTTACCGCTGTACCCCAAAAGCCCCACACCCTGTACCCTTCTGGGATGCTCAACGGGCTCTGCGCCTCGCCCGCTCCCTGTCCAATAAATTGGGATACGACAAAAAAGATATCGGGGTATGGGGATACTCTGCCGGAGGACATCTCGCAGGCGCCATCAGTGTCTATTATAAAGAGTCGTTTGGGAGGAAACGGGTAGATAAGGTAGACAAGATAGATGCCCGCCCCGCCTTCTCTGTCCTGATCTGTCCGGTAATCTCCATGCGTGATTCACTCACCCACAAAGGGAGTAGGGAGAGCCTGTTGGGCAAGAACCCTGACCCCGCATTGATTGATAAGCTTTCGCTCGATGAGCATGTCACCAAAAATACCCCTCCCGCCTTCCTCTCCCAATCCATCAAAGATAACACAGTATCATACAAAAACTCCAAACATTATCACGAGGCTCTCAAGGCCAAAGGGATCAACACCGAATATTTCCTCCTCAAAACGGGGGGACACGGCCCTCTGCATGAGCAAGATGGAGCTCCCATCCTTCCCCTGTCAAAGGAAGATTACGCCAACCGCTTCATCACGTGGTTCTATCATGGGAGATACACTAGCAACCATTCAAAGTAATTAGTGATACCTGAAATACAATAGAATTGTTTGCCAAAATACTCAATCGTCAGAAGGATTTGCAAGTCACAATGCTTTAAAAAAAGAGGGCATCCCAATAACGCGGATGCCCTCTTTTTTATTCCAAGAACCAAAGGTCATCGCAGTACTCCACTTACTTCGTTATATGGGAGACCAAAAGCTTCGGCAACCCCTTTATAAACTACTTTTCCGTTCACAATATTCAACCCTTTCCGTAGCGCTTCGTCCTCGCTACAAGCTACTTTCCACCCTTTTGCTGCCAGATCCATCGCGTAAGGCAATGTGGCATTGGTTAAAGCAATTGTTGAAGTACGGGGGACAGCACCCGGCATATTGGCAACGGTGTAATGAATAACGCCATCAATCACGTAAGTAGGATGGTCATGGGTTGTCGGAACTGTAGTTTCGATGCAACCACCCTGATCAACTGCCACATCAATCATAACTGTTCCGGGTTCCATTGTTTTCAACATGTCTTTAGTGATCAGGAAAGGTGCTTTTGTTCCCGGTATCAATACGGCCCCAACGATTACATCACTCACTTTAACCTGCGACCGGATGTTATAATCATTCGACATTTGGGTCTTCACATTGGCAGGCATAATATCGTCCAGATACCTTAATCTGCGAAGACTGATATCCATGATAGTAACATCGGCACCCAGACCGGCAGCCATTTTTGCAGCTTCCGTGCCAACAATTCCTCCTCCAAGAATCAATACTTTTGCGGGAAGCACACCGGGAACACCGCCCAGCAACATTCCACGCCCTCCAAAGGTTCTTTCCAGGTACTTAGCCCCTTCATGAATCGACATCCTCCCGGCCACTTCCGACATCGGAATCAGCAATGGAAGAGAACGGTCTTCCAACTCAACTGTTTCATAGGCCAGACAAACAGCTTTACGGCGTATCATTGCCCTGGTAAGCGGTTCTGAAGAGGCAAAGTGAAAATAGGTATAAACCAGCTGCCCCTCCTTAATCAGATCATATTCTGATTCGATGGGCTCCTTAACCTTCATAATCATCTCGGCAATGTTATAAACTGCCTCAATTGCAGGCAATATTTTGCCCCCGGCCGACTCATATTCGCTATCTGCAAATCCACTGCCGTTTCCTGCAGTCGCCTGGACATAAACCTCATGACCCCGTTTGACCAATTCCGCCGCCCCCGCCGGTGTTAATGCCACCCGGTTTTCATTATTTTTTATCTCTTTCGGTACACCTATAATCATAATTGTAAATTTTTTATGGGGTAAAAATAGATAGAACCAACCTGTATAAACATGACTAAACACCATATATTCAACGTGTTTTAAGGTTCTGAATGATTGAAACCAAACCTTCCGGATTTGATGACAATTTCAAATTTTCTTGCCGCTTATTCTTAATGAAAAGAAAGTAAATGTGCAAAAAAAAGGAATAATTATAATTGTATCTTTGTCCTTAGTCAATAATGAAACAAGAAAATGCCTAAAATTTCGATCAGGGGAGAACAATTGCCGGAGTCGGCAATCCGTAAATTAGTACCATATTCAGAGAAAGCCAAGGCTTTGGGAAGAAAAGTTTATCATTTGAATATAGGTCAGCCCGATATTAAAACTCCACCGCATGCCATTGAGCGGATCCGAAATTTTGATTTTGAATTAATCCCTTACGGCCATTCCTTCGGGAACGAGTCATACCGGAATAAATTAGCTCAATATTACAATGATCGTAATTTGGGTGTTGATGCTTCGGAAATTCTTATCACTACGGGCGGTTCTGAGGCTATTTCATTTGCCTTTATGGTCTGTTTTAATCCGGGTGATGAAATTATTGTTCCGGAACCTTTTTATGCCAATTATCTTTCGTTTGCAATTGCTACGGATGTAGTAATACAACCGATTACCTCATCGATTGAAAACGGCTTTCAGCTCCCTTCAATCGACGAATTCGAGAAGGTGATTGGTCCTAAAACCAAAGGAATCTTTATTTGCAATCCTAATAATCCCACCGGATATGTCTATACTAAAGAGGAGTTGGAGAAGTTGAGTAAACTGGTTCTTAAATATGATCTCTATCTTATTTCAGATGAAGTTTACAGCGAATTTGTTTACGATGGGAAAACACACCATTCTGTTTTGGAACTCGATGGGATATGCGAAAACGTAGTAATGATCGATTCCGTATCCAAGCGTTTTAGTGCGTGCGGAATCCGGATTGGCTCGGTAGTTTCCAAAAATCAGAAGATAATCAAGGCTATACAAAAAATAGCCATGGCCCGCTTGTGTCCACCAATGCTTGGACAAGTAGTTGCCGAGGCTGCTGTAGATTCTCCTCCGGAATATATGGAGGCTGTCTACGAGGAATATCTGCACCGAAGGGATTATTTCATTAATGCGCTCAACCAAATACCCGGAGTTTATTCTCCTATGCCTATGGGAGCTTTCTATTCAATTGTCAGGCTGCCTATTGACGACAGTGATAAATTTTGCCAATGGATGCTTGAAGAATTCGAATATCAGAACGAAACGGTTATGATGGCGCCGGCCTCAGGATTCTATTCCACTAAAGGTATTGGAAAAAACGAGGTCCGGGTTGCCTATGTACTTAATATTGAAGATCTCAAAAAAGCAGTTCAATGTCTTAAAGTAGCTTTGCAGGTTTACCCGGGAAGAACGATGTAGTATAGGCTGTAGGCTGTTAGGCTGTTAGGCTGTAGGCTGTAGGCTGTTAGGCTGTAGGCTGTTAGGGGGAATTGGTAATTGCTGACTGACTGAAGTGCAACTTGCGGCTGGCAACTGGCTACTGGCAATTCACAAAGGGTTAGCTAGCACCCTGTTGAAGCCTTTCATTGAGTTTCAACAGATCATTTACCCCCAGTTTCGTTCACTTCACGGGGGGGGGTTATTCAAATTAAATCCTTGCAGGGATTTCATATGGGTAGAGAATAACCTGTATTAGCGAACCTTCGTTCCAACGTGACGAAATAGCAAATTGATTAAGAATAATATTGATTAAAAAAAGACCTGGAAATTAACATTAATAATTCCGGGTCATTTTTTCTTTTTCAGATTAACCGATAGCTGGAGCCAGGATATAGGGGTAAATTTCTCCATACAAATCAAAATCATCAGTAGAGGTTATTTTTGCCATATAATAATTGCCAATTGTCAGCTTTGTCGTGGCAGAAATCAATACTTCACCATCCACTTCCGGAGAATCGTATTCTGTTCTTCCGATAAAATAATCACCCTCCAAACGGTCAATAACCACTTTAATCGTTTGACCAATTTTGGCAGCACTAATCTCAGCTGCAATCTGCTGCTGGATTGCCATTAACTCATCTGCCCTGGCCTGTTTAACTTCTGCTGGTATATTATCCTCATATAATTCACCAGCAATTGTTCCATCTTCGTGGGAATAGATAAAAACACCCAACCGTTCAAACCTCATTTGGCGGACAAAATCCTTCAGTTCCTCAAAATCTTCATCCGTCTCGCCCGGGTGACCAACCAACATGGTTGTCCTAAGGTGAATACCAGGCACCTCTTCCCGAATCCGATCAAGGAGCTTAATAGTACTTTCCTTCGTGACATTACGGCGCATCAAGCTAAGGATGTTATTGCTGCAATGCTGAAGTGCGATATCAAGGTATTTGGCAACATTTGGCTTTTCACGCATCACCGGGAGGATTTCAAAAGGGAAATTGGCCGGATAGGCATAATGAAGCTTAATCCATTCTATCCCTTCGATTTGGGATAACTCCTCAATCAGCCGGGCAAGACCCGACTCTTTATAGATATCACGGCCATAATCAGAGAGGTCCTGGGCAATGATCAGCAGCTCTTTCACTCCGCTCTCAGCAAGGCCTTTTGCTTCAGTTATTAAGTTTTCAATAGATACCGATTTATGTTTCCCGGTCATTTTGGGGATTGCGCAATAAGAACATGTTCTGTTACACCCTTCAGAGATCTTCAGGTAAGCGAAATGGGATGGAGTAGTGAGATACCGTTTTCTTGAAAGCGACATTTTATAGTCGGCATTGAGATCCTCAACCATTTTCCTGATCTGAAATTTTCCATAGATACCGTCCACTTCGGGAATTTCAGTCTGCAAGTCATCTTTATATCGTTCAGATAAGCAGCCAAATACATATAATTTATCGATAATCCCCCTCTTTTTTGCATCGGCATATCCCAGAATTGTATTAACAGACTCCTCCTTGGCATCTCCGATAAATCCACAGGTATTGATTGCTACAATACGGGCTTTTGAATCGTCCGAGTTGTGCGATACTGAATAACCATTAGCAGCCATCTGGGCCAGAAAAAGCTCCGAATCAACCAGATTTTTGGAGCATCCCAGCGAAATAACATTTATCTTTTTTTTCATACTACCATCAATTAAAAACTATTCCATAAAAAACAAAAGGATGCACGATGGCATCCTGTTCTGCAGCAAGGTGCATATTTACTTATTTAAACAACGAATCGACAAATTCGTTGCGGTGGAAGATCTGTAAATCTTCTATTCCTTCACCAACACCAATATATTTGACCGGAATTTTAAACTGATCGGAAATTCCAATTACAACTCCGCCCTTTGCAGTTCCATCCAGTTTGGTCAGAGCCATAGCTGTCACTTCGGTGGCCAGTGTAAACTGTTTTGCCTGTTCAAAGGCATTCTGACCCGTTGATCCGTCAAGCACCAGTAATACTTCGTCGGGCGCAGAGAGATAAACCTTTTGCATTACCTTCTTAATTTTAGAAAGCTCGTTCATCAGGTTGATTTTATTGTGCAGTCGTCCGGCGGTATCAATAATGACTACATCGGCTCCCATCGCCTTTGCAGATTGCAAGGTATCAAAAGCCACTGAAGCTGGATCTGATCCCATACTTTGACGCATTAAATGAACTCCTACCCTATCGGCCCAGATTTGAAGTTGCTCAATCGCGGCAGCCCTGAAAGTATCAGCAGCACCCAGGACAACCATTTTCCCAGCCGCCTTAAACTGATGAGCCAGCTTACCGATCGTGGTAGTTTTACCCACGCCGTTTACTCCCACAACCATAATTACATAGGGTTGTCCGGTGGAAGGAAGATCAAAGTCAGAAATATCGGCGGTGTTGTTTTCCTCTAAAAGGGCAACAATTTCCTCCTTTAGAATCCGGTTCAATTCCGAAGTATTCATATATTTATCGACAGCGACCCTTTTTTCGATCCGCTCAATAATCTTAAGGGTAGTTTTGACCCCAACATCCGATGAAATCAGGATTTCTTCCAGATTGTCAAGTACCTCGTCGTCTACGATAGTCTTACCAATAATGGCCCGGGATAGTTTTTGAAAAACACCCTCCTTTGTTTTTTCCAGACCTTTGTCAAGACTTGCCTTTTTGGATTTGGTAAAGCTGAAAATTCCCATAATTAGTTGATTTGAACCGATGCAAACTATGCGACTTCGGGAAATTGAAAAACGGAATCATTGAGAATAAAAAAAGAGCTTCCATCCTTTACGACGAAAGCTCTTCTTCTACATAAACTCTGGATTATTTACTTTTAAAATAATCAGTTACCGACTCGTTAGGAATAATCTCCTCAACGAATTTGTAAGCTCCGGTTTTTTCAGATTTAACCATTCTGATAACTTTGGAATAAGTTTTACCGGCCCCTTTCTGAAGTGATGC
>CAIVCR010000005.1 GCA_903904515.1 uncultured Bacteroidia bacterium | reverse complement strand
GGTTGACACAGCAAGTTGACACAGCTGGTTGACACAGCTGATTGACATAGAGTTAAATAAAATTGTAGATTGATTCAAATAATTCGATAATAATAAATAGTAACGCATGCAATTCACAAAAAGTATAGATGCTTTTAAAAAAGCGCAGCAAGTTATTCCTGGCGGGGTAAACTCTCCGGTAAGGGCGTTTAAAAGTGTCAATCTCAATCCGGTATTTATTCAGAAAGGGAAAGGTTCTATCCTTACCGATATCGACGGAAATCAATATATCGACTTCCTCGCTTCGTGGGGACCGTTAATCTTTGGTCATGCACACGACACCATTCTTGCAGCTATCAGTGAAGCAGCTCAAAAGGGGACCAGCTATGGCGCTCCAACAGAATACGAAACGAAGATGGCGGAACTGATTATTGAAATGGTTCCTTCGATCGAAAAAGTGCGCATGGTCTCTTCCGGAACCGAAGCCACCATGAGCGCCATCCGCCTGGCCAGAGGATTTACCGGTCGGGAAGCCATTCTTAAATTCGCCGGCAATTATCATGGTCACGGCGATAGCTTTTTAATTCAGGCTGGGTCGGGAGCCATCACACTTGGCTTGCCAAACAGTCCGGGGGTCACCATGGGGACTGCCCGCGATACCGTAATCGCTGAATACAATAATCTTGAATCAGTAAAAGCTATTTTCCGCGAAAAAGGAAATGAGATTGCAGCCATTATCGTTGAACCGGTCTCCGGGAATATGGGTTGCGTCCCACCGACAGCAGGTTTCCTGCAGGGATTAAGTGATATCACCAAAGAATACGGAGCATTGCTTATTTTTGATGAAGTAATCACCGGTTTCCGTCTTGCCAAAGGTGGTGCTCAGGAATATTACGGAATCACCCCTGATCTCACAACACTGGGTAAAATCATCGGAGGTGGACTCCCTGTCGGTGCATACGGTGGTCGTGCGGAGATCATGGATATGCTTGCACCGATCGGACCGGTTTACCAGGCTGGAACCTTATCGGGAAACCCGCTGGCCATGTCAGCAGGAATTGCGATGCTCACCATGATGAAAGACACCGTCGACTTCTATCCTGAACTGGAGCGAAAAGCGGCAATCCTGGAAGCAGGAATTCGAAAGAACCTTGCCGAAAGTGGTGTTAAGGGAGTCATTAACCGTGTTGGTTCAATGATGACCTTATTCTTCACAGATGAAGCGCAAGTAACTTCCCTGGATGAAGCGATGAAATCGGATACCGAAAAATATGCAGCCTTTTTCAAGATGACCCTTGAGAGCGGATTCTATATTGCCCCTTCACAGTTTGAATGTCTGTTTGTATCCTATGTCCATACGGATAAAGAGATTGAAGATACATTGGCTGCAAACCTGAAGGCGTTGAAACAATTTTAAAACTTTGCGTTGCTTTGCGTCTTTGCGAGAAGAATTTAATTAAAAAAATCAAACAAATATCAATTGATTTTTATAGAAAAAACAAAAACTAAATATGTCAGATTCACTATTTGTAAAAACATTAAAAGGAGGGAAAACCGAACGACCGCCAGTATGGTTTATGCGACAGGCTGGTCGTGTACTGCCTTCTTATCTCAAATTACGCGAAGAGTTTACCTTCAGCCAGCTGATGCAATCGCCCGAACTTGCGGCTAAGGTTACCTTACTTCCAGTTCATGACCTCGGTGTTGATGCAGCAATTCTTTTCTCTGATATCCTGGTCATTCCGGAAGCTTTGGGGATGGGACTGAATTTCACCGATTCTGGACCTAAATTCGGGAAAGCATTAAAAGATATCAGTGATCCTGTTAGCACCTTGCATCCGGATGCTTCAAAACTTGAGTATATCTATAAAGCTATTGATGAGGTCATTAAAACAAAGCCATCTGATACCCCATTGATTGGATTTTGCGGAGCCCCATTTACAACGCTTTGCTATATGGTGCAGGGATTAAGTTCCAATCACACCTTCCCGGATGCAGTTGGTTTACTTTACCAGGACAAAAAGACTGCCCATAAGTTATTGGCTATGATCACAGAACTGTCTGTAGAATATGCAGTTAATCAGGTCAAACACGGTATTTCGGCGTTCCAGATTTTTGAGACACATGCCGGGCTTATCCCTTCGGATCTCTATTTCGAGATGATCATGCCTTATGTGCGAAAAATTTCAGCAGCCGTTAAGGGGACAGGCTGTCCGGTAATCTTCCTTCCCAAAGGTCTGGGAACCGGAGTCGCCAATATCCGTCCTGAAGATACGGACTACCTGAGCATCGACTGGCAAACACCGATCGAAGTAGCGCGTGAACTCGTTCATCCTGAAATCGGACTTCAGGGAAATCTGGATCCAAGACTGTTGATGGCTGACCAGGCTACCATCAGGGAAACCCTTGAGAAATATGTTTCATTTGGATCTAAAAATCAAAACTGGATCTTCAATCTCGGACACGGATTTATTCCCGGAATCCCCTATGAAAACGCCAAGATGGTTGTCGACTGGGTTAAAGAAACCAATTGGAAAAGAGGCTAAACAATGAGTGTATCCAGTGAATTTTTAAATAAGTATAATGTTTCGGGCCCGAGGTATACCAGTTATCCGCCCGCAAACTTTTTCAACAATGCCTTTGCTGTTTCTGATTATATCGGCGAATTGAAGGATTCGAATACCCAGACACCGAAAGATATTTCAATTTATATCCATATCCCTTTTTGCCCGTGCAGATGCCATTTCTGTGGTTGCAGTACGGTGATTGCCCAGAAAAAATCGGTGGTTGAGCGGTATATTGATGCGATGAAGGTGGAGATTACCAACGTGTCGTCGCATCTGAATCTTCAGCGTAAGGTGACCCAGATCCATTGGGGCGGAGGAACACCCAATTCGATTGAGATGCGGTTTATCCGTGATATCATGGAACATATCCGGAGTATTTTCACAATTAGTGAGAAGGCAGAGATTGCCATGGAGTGCAGTCCTGCTTACCTTGAATTCAGCGATATTGATGAGCTTGCCGAAATGGGTTTTAACCGGATGAGCCTGGGAATTCAGGATTTTCGTGCCGACGTTTTGAAGGTAGTAAATCGTATGGGACCTAAATATCCCGTCAACGAAGTGGTAGATTACCTCAGAACCAAAGGATTCAGGGGTATTAACCTCGATTTCATCTATGGTTTACCGTTGCAGACTCCTGAGTCGTTCACCGAAACGTTGAAACAAGCCATCGCAATAAGACCCGACCGGATCGTAACCTTCTCGTATGCACATGTTCCATGGGCGAAAAAAGCTCAGAAACAACTCGAAAAGATCGGTCTGCCAGGTCCGGAAGAGAAGATGGAAATACTTGTAAACTCTATTGCCCAGCTTGAAGCGGCCGGATATCTGTCTATCGGGATTGATCACTTTGTCCTTCCTGACGATGATCTGGCGATCGCCTTTCTGGAGAAAAAATTACACCGGAATTTCCAGGGGTATTGCACCCTTGAGACTACAGGTCAGGTATACGGTTTCGGAGCCTCATCCATTGGTCAGTTCTGGGGAGCCTATGCGCAGAACATCAAGGAATTTCCAAAATATATTGATGCAATAGAAGAGTCTGGTTATGCAATTGAGCGAGGCTATAAACTAAGCAAGGAGGAGCAGATTATCCGGACTATCGTTAACAGCATCATGTGTAACGGCTTATTGGTTTTTAAAGAAATTGCAGATCAGTTTGATATGACAGTTCAGCAGATAAAGGAGCTTGTCCGGTTTGATCCTGTCAACTTTGAAGATTTCATCCTTGACGATCTGATGGAGATGAACGATTCCCGGATTAAAATACATGAAAAGGGGTTCATCTTTGCAAGAAACATCGCTATGGCTTTGGATCCTGCCTATAATCAGGAAGAAAACATCTACTCAAAAACAGTCTGAAAACATGAAGGATGTCGTAATTCTAGGAGCTGGAATAACCGGATTGACAACTGCACATCATCTTAAAAAACAGGGTGTAAACTTTTGTATACTTGAAAAAGGAGACAGAGTTGGAGGGGTTATAAACTCTGTAAACGAAAATGGATTTAACTATGAAGAGGGTCCGAATTCAGGAGTTGTTGCCAATGTTGAAGTTTTGAGGCTTTTTGAAGATCTTAAAGGGGAGTGCGAAATTGAGATTGCCAATGAGCATGTAAAAAAACGATATATTCTTAAGAACGGAAGGTGGGAAGCATTACCATCCGGTCTAAAAGCTGCAATTAAAACTCCCTTGTTTACCCTAAAAGATAAATTCAGAATATTAGGGGAGCCATTCCGATCTCCTGGGAAAATTCCCAATGAATCCCTGGCAGGACTGGTTAAGAGACGTCTTGGAAAGAGTTTTCTCGATTACGCCATTGACCCGTTTATTTTGGGAGTGTATGCAGGCGATCCAAACCGGTTGATCACGCGGTTTGCCTTACCAAAACTTTACAATCTTGAACAGAAATACGGAAGTTTTATTGGGGGTACGATTAAGAAAAAATTTGAGCCCAAAACGGATGAGGAAAAGAGTGTCACCAGAAATGTATTTTCTGTCAAAGGTGGGCTTGTTTCACTAATCGATGCCTTAACGAAGAAAATTGGCCAGGAAAACATCTATCTTGGGATGTCGAATATCGAGGTTAAGCCGGTTGATCAGCACTTTCATATTTCCTATACTAATAAGGCAGGACTACCTGTCGAAATTGAGGCAAAAAAAGTGATTACAACTGTCGGAGCATACAATCTGGACAAAGTTCTCCCTTTCGTTGCACCTGACGTAATGTCTAAAATCACCAGCCTATATTATGCTCCTACTATCGAGGTAGTCTTGGGATTTAACAAATGGACAGGAATGAAGCTGGATGCTTTTGGAGGATTAATACCATTTAAGGAGGACCGCGATATTCTTGGTGTTTTGTTTATGTCTGCACTCTTTAATGATAGGGCTCCAAAAGATGGCGCTTTATTTTCCATTTTCATGGGTGGTGTTCGAAAACCTGAAATTTGCGAACTTCCGGTTGAACAACTTGAGGAGATGATAAAACGGGAAGTGTGTCATGTGATGCGAACAGAGGAATTCAAACCTGATCTCTTTAAGATCATCCGACATTACTGGGCTATTCCTCAGTATGAAGCTGATACGGAACAGCGGCTGGATGCCGTTGAGCTGATTGAAAAGAACTATCCGGGACTTATAATCGGAGGAAATCTACGCAATGGGATAGGAATGGCAGATAGAATACTCCAGGCGAAAATGCTTGCTGAAGCAGCAGTATAAATATTTAAATCAACATTAAACTACTAAAATAATTAATATGATTTTCAATCTTGTTGTTTTAGAAAGTTCTCATGTTATGAAAACTCTTCATACCCTGATCAGCGGTACGTTTGCCATCGTAGCTGTTTGGCTGGTAATCCGTTCGGTTAGAGGGATCATAAAAAAAGTACCTTACGTTACTTTGGATAAGTACCTCTCTTACGGATTTATTATCACCCTATATCTCCAGCTGATTTTTGGGCTAATCCTCTTTGCGAACCCCGATTCTGCAGGGAATAATGCAGGAATGGAGGGGGCTATGAAACTCGCTTCCAAACGGTTTTGGCCAATCGAACATATTGTCCTTATGCTGTTTGCACTTCTGATTGCAAATCTTGGACTCATATTTTCGAACTCCAGCAGCATTGACAAGGACAAACACAG
>CAIVCR010000004.1 GCA_903904515.1 uncultured Bacteroidia bacterium | reverse complement strand
ATTAAAATTGCTAACCAATTGGCCGGATTTAAAAAGTATGGCCAATAAAACATTTTTAGTTATGCGGATAACCCTATTCCTCATACTTTTAAGTGCCATTCAGCTATTTGCGGTAGATTCCTACTCGCAAAATGCCCGAATCAACCTTAGCATTTCGAATGAATCAGTTAAGACTGTTTTAGCTGAGATTCAGAATCAATCGGAATTCTCATTTATGTTTAACAGTAAAATTGTCGATGTTGAACGCAAGGTTGACATTCAGGCTGAAAATGAGAAAATAACAGAGGTTCTCGGAAAGCTGTTTGCCAACACCGATGTGGCCTATACCGTGGTTGACCGGCAGATTGTCCTTTTTTCAACCAATCTGTTAACAGAACAGGACCAATCCAGAAAAATATCAGGAAAGGTTTCAGATAACAACGGAGCTACAGTTCCCGGTGCATCGGTAGTGATAAAAGGGACCACCACGGGGGTTATAACAGACAATGAGGGGAATTACACATTGTCTGTGCCAGCTGAAGCCAAAACCCTGGTTTTTTCGTTTGTGGGGATGAAAACAATTGAAATTGGCATAGGCACCCAAAAAACAATTGATGTAACCATGCAGCAGAATGTCATCGGGCTTGATGAGGTTATCGCCATTGGTTATGGTTCCCAGAAAAGGTCATCCATAACGGGGTGCGATAACAACTATGGGAAGTGATGAAATCACAAATATGCCGGTAACTTCACTATCAAATGCACTTGCTGGCCGATTAAGCGGAGTTTTTGTAAACGAGGCTTCCGGGGCGCCGGGATATGCTGCAAGTGTTCAGATACGTTCAGTCAACACATGGAAAAGCACTGGGAATGACCCGCTTTATGTTATTGACGGAATAATCTCGACCAAACAACTTTTTGATGCTCTTGATGCAGCTGAAATTAAAAATATTACGGTTCTGAAAGATGCTGCCTCTGCTGCGGTTTATGGCGCCCGTGGCGGCAATGGTGTTCTTCTTGTAACAACCAACTCAGGGGAAAAAGGGAAGTTTAAACTTTCATACGATTATTCGTACAGTTTTGACAATCCTTCACAACTGGTTAAATATGTCGGAGCAAAAGATATGGTTAGATTGGCAAACTATGCCTTCGAATCAATAGGTCAACCGGATGAGTATGGACCAACAGAAATAGCTTATTTTAATACTCATGATCCTGCCGTCAACACGTTTAATGACATTTATCGTAACCCTACGATAAAGAAGCATACTGTTTCTGCGTCAGGAGGTAATGAGAAAATTAAATATTTTCTAAGTGGATCGTATATAGATCAGGATGCCTTTGTAAAAAACGCCGATTATAAAAAATATAATTTTCGTTCAAATATCAATGTCGATTTTACAAAGAATCTTAGCGGTTATTTTAATGTTTCTTATCATCAAGCCACAAGAACAAGATTCGTTATGCAGGAAGATCTGCTGCCGGGCTTTGAGGTAGATCCTACTTTTGGCAGATTCTGGTCCCGACTTCAATTTCAGCAGGCATGGGCCCCTTCTAAAACGACTGATGGCCATCTGATTAACCCTGGATGGATCGGAAGTCCATTGGGTTTTGTAGAACAGGGTGGAATGAATACTGCCAAAGACTACAATATCAATACGGTGATGAATTTAACCTACAAAGTACCAACGGTAAAGGGCTTATCTGTCTCTGTTAATTATAGTCCCCAGTTTTATATCAGAGATATTAAACATTATGAAAAAAAGTATCCCGTTTATAATGTCGAACAAAAAGGCGAACATGGATTGATCTATACCGATAATATAACCAGCTCAACACTATCCGCCTGGCCGGATAATGAGCGTCTTGCCAAAACACATGACAAAAATACAGCATATCAGTTAAACTGGTCTGCAGATTATTCGCGTAGTTTTGGTAAGCATAACATTGGTGCAATGTTCAATGCTGAAATTAGCGAAGGTAACCGTGACTATTTTTATGGGGTAAGGGAAACTTTCCCGCTGGTTCAAAGGGACCAGTTCTGGGCTACCGGAGGCTCGCGCTCTAATTCATATGTAGGTGGATCGGAATATGCCTCCGGGCGTATGTCGTACATTGGCAGGTTAACCTATCAATATTCTGATAAGTACTTCGTGAATGCCTCAATGCGACGTGACGGTTCCATGCTCTTTGCACCTGCTTACAGGTGGGGAAATTTTCCTTCCGTGTCATTGGGATGGGTTTTATCCAATGAAGATTTCATGAAGGATAAATTTTTTAATTACCTGAAACTTCGCGGAACCTATGGAATTACCGGGAATGATATTGTCGGGGGCTGGAAATGGCAGGATTCATACAGTGCCGGTGGCAACTATATGATTGGAACTTCAATGGCACCAACAGTACAATACTCAGGCATTGTTAATGAGAAACTGACCTGGGAGAAATCCCGGGAATTCAACCTTGGACTTGACTCGCGTTTTTGGGATGGAGCTATTTTAAATTTTGAATATTTCCGGCGACATAATTATGATATCCTAGACAGCAGAATTGTCTCTCTGCCCGCCTCTTTCGGAGGATCGATGCCTCCTGTGAATTATGGCATTGTAGATGGACATGGATTAGAGGTTGAAGCCGGTTATGCAGGCCATGCCGGAAAATTCAACTATCAGGTGAAAGGGAACTTAACCTACGCTACAAACAAGGTCGTAGAAAGAGATGTACCGCAAAACGTTCGGGATGTCAACAATCCACTCGGCAGAAGTACCGATTACGTGGCTGCCCTGGTGTCAAATGGCATTATCAGGACCCAGAGTCAGCTCGATGCTATACCTGCCAATTATATTGCTTACGGCCTGAAGCCACGACTTGGAGATGTCTGGTATAAGGATGTCAGCGGACCGACCGCTGGTACGCCGGACGGAATTATCGATGATTTCGACAGGCAGGTCATTAAAGGTGAACATTACACCCCCCCTTATATGTATGGTTTAAATTTGACCACAGCCTGGAAAGGTTTTAGCTTAGATCTTTTCTTCCAGGGTGCAATGGGTGTTACTAAAATGTACAATGGCGGCCCTTATGGCAGACATTTCGAAGCCTGGGCAAAGCCTGATGCAAATTGGCTCAACTCCTGGTCTCCGACCACTACCAATGCTTCATTTCCAAGACCAGACATTTGGGGTAATTCAAGTAATGATTATGAATCAACCTTCTGGTTAAAGAGTGGTGATTATATGCGATTAAAATATTTGGGCCTTTCTTATTCACTCCCCAAGAATATTATCAGGAAGTTGAATATTTCGAAGGCTACATTGATTTTGTCAGGGACTAATTTATTTACAATCACAGGATTTAAATACTACGATCCCGCAATTGCTGCCTCGGGTTCCTACCCCACAATGAAAGCATATACCCTCGGTATAAATGTTTCCTTTTAAAATAATTAATTTAATTTAAGACAAAATGAATAGATTAACATATTTTATAGGCAGTATTTTAATAATACTGGTTATAGCCAGTTGTCACCCTCTGGACAAGGTAAACTTGGCAGCATTAACCAAACCAGATGTATACACGCTCCCTGCAGTCGCAGAAGCTTATGTAAATAATCTTTATGCAGATTTTTTGCCAGGTCTTAACTCTGATGAAGGATTCAATAGTGATGAGGCAGAAGCAGGATGGCCGAATACAACGAATATCAGCCCTTACTTAAGGGGTATTATAAATAGTAATACCTACGATTACATGCCTTACGATGGAATCCGGACTATAAATCTGTTTTTGGATGGAATTGATGGTGCCACTTTTGATGCAGCAACTAAAAACCGTTTAAAAGGGGAATCCCTGTTCTGGCGTGCATGGGCCTATTTCGGAATGGTCAAGGCATATGGAGGTGTTGAACTCGTGCTCAAACCTGCAGCTGTGGGGGACAATGCGGCTATTTTTACGGCAAGGGCTACAACATCGGCATGTTATACTCAGATCATTAAGGATCTGGATGATGCCATCGGGTTACTTCCTGATGCATCAGGCAATGCCCGTATAAACAAAGCAGTTGCCATGGCATTCAAAGGGCGCGTAACGCTGTTCGAAGCTAGTCCACAATTTAATCGCACCAACAGTGCCCAATTGTGGCAGGCTGCCTATGATGCCAATAAGGCAGCAGTCACCTATCTGGACGGTAAGGGATTTGGCCTGGTAGATGATTTCAAACAAATCTGGGTATCCGAAATGAGTAAAGAGGTGATCATGGTAAAAAGATATTCCTATCCTGAATCACCCAACGGATATTTCCAGGTAGCCATTTGGCCACTGAAGTATTCTGAATCAGGAGCTGCCAATGGTAATATGCCTTCACTGGAACTCGCAAGTACCTTCCCTATGAAAGATGGCTCTAAATGGAATCCGAATACAATGAATTATGCTGATTTTCACCAAAATCGCGATGACAGGTTCTATTATTCCATCGCTTACAATGGTTATCCACCTTATCTCCTGCCTATGGTTGGTAAAGAAAATTTGTGGACTTACTGGTATGATAAAGATGGTGATCCTTCAACAGGGGTTAACGGAAAAGAGATGAGGGCTGACTTTATCAATGGTTATGAAAGTCGTTCGAGTTTTTACAGCCCTAAAATGGTTGACTCGAGCATTGGTGTAACAAATAAACTCGCCGGACAGATCGACTGGGTTGAGATCCGCTATGCCGAGGTGATCATGAACCTCGCGGAGGCTGCCAACGAAGTGGGTAAGCCTGATGAAGCGGTGCAAATCCTTGGAAAGATTCGCGCCAGAGCAAAAATTCTTCCCGGATCAGACAACAAATACGGAGTTACAGCCACTGATAAGGGTGGGATAAGGCAGGCGATCATGGATGAACGTTTTGTTGAATTTGCCTTTGAGACCAAACGGTTCAATGACCTCCGCAGATGGAGAACCTATAAATCAACAATGGAAGGTCTTCCAGGAAGCGCCAAACATGGTTTAAGAATAGAATGGTCAGGAACAACTGCCAATCGCCCGATCGGTTTGGAAAATATCGATCAAATCTGGAACCAGTTTAATGTTACTGTCATTGAAGATGTTGGTAAGATTACAATGATGCCGGAAGATAAATATTCCTTCTTTGGTATACCTGCAACTTATCTGGAACGCAATAGTAAACTCGAGCAAAACAATACGTGGGGAGGAACATTTGATCCATTGAAATAAATTTTAGTTTTGGAAGAGGTTGTCTTTAAAGTCGTCTTTAATAAATGTTACTTTTGAGACAGCCTCTTTTTTTTAATCACTAACTAGCCTGTTTCTAATGGCCATTTGCCATTTCAACTTGAATCAGCTAACTATGAAAGCAGCTAAATTCACCCTTTTTTTCCTGCTATTTCCTGGTCTCCTCTTCGTCTGTTCCAGTCAGACCAACGATGGGAAGAAACAGATTAAGGAAGCCCGGTATGCAACTCCCGGAATGTATATGAAAGACCATTGCCTGATCTATAAAAATAGGGAATGGCATCTTTTTGCACCTCTCGGACCGGTTGGTACAATGTGGCATTATGAAGGCTCTGAAGAGAGCGCTGAACACATGGTTAGCGAAGATCTTATTCACTGGAAATATCTCGGAACAGCGGTAGCATCAGGCAAAAGGGATGGTTATTTTGACAGGATTATGTGTGGACTTGCACCATCTATCGTAAAAAACAAGGACAAATATTATATGTATTATTCGGGATGGGACTTCAAAAGCAAAAAACCACCCAATTTTGAGGGTTTCCGTCAGGGGATAGGTATTGCTGTAAGCAGCGACCTCGTAACCTGGGAAAAACCTGAAGAGTATGCCAAAGACGGTCTGACTCCTAAAGGTTCTGATCCCTGTGTGGTAAAAGATGAGAAAAATAACCGTTGGTTATTGTTTACAGCCAGATCAAATGCTGTTGCTGTGTATGAAAGCATTGATCTTTTTCACTGGTCAGAAGCAGGAATGGCACTTGATGAATCAGATCTTAAAGTTGGCATGACCGGTATGAATCCCGGAGAGAGTCCGTTTGTAATGAGACATCCGCTATCCGGAAAGTGGATCATATTCATGAATGGAGGTTATTCCGTCTCTGATGACCCGCTAAGTTTTCCCCCAATAATACCATACCCATTTAAGTCAGGGATTTATACCTTTCCGAAACCTCACGATGAAGGGAAAGGAACATTTTATTATGCTCAAGAGGAGGGCTCAGGTTTTGCACACGAGATTATTGAATTTAATGGCCAATGGTATATGACCGGGGCTGTAGGAACAGATGGACACACCAAACTAAAATTCACGCCCTTTGAATGGACTAAAGAAGCATTCCGGTTAGCAAACTAAATAATCTGGTTTTCGGTATGTTTTAATTATATATTTTCAAAAAACCAATCAGACAAGTGTTTATTAAGGCGCCTCCAATTTCCTTACGGGAATAAAAAGTATCCGCATATGCTTAACATATTTAAAAATTATAAAAATGTGAATCCTTTGATTCTAACTAATAATTAAAGATTATGAATAAACTCTTTATGATTAGTATTGCGCTAATATTTAGCACCCTTATATCGTTTGGTCAGGAAATTCCATACTCAACCGGGCAATGGAATCCTGAAGGATTGGGTAATCATCGGGCTGTCATTTACGTCGAAGGACCATCAGATGCGGTTAAATTAAAGATTCCCTGGCGCAGGTTGGATAATGTTGAAGAGAAGAACCTAATTCTCATTGATGGATTAACCAATCAACGGGTAACAGACTTTTATTGCACGCAAAAAAATAAAGAGTTTGGAGAAATTGTATTCAAGCCCATTTCTGGCGAAGGCAATTATTATTTGTATTATATGCCCTCACGAAATACCGGAAAGTCGTGGTTTCCGGATGCCACCTATGAAAAACCAAAAGAGACTTCCGATCCTTCCTGGATGTTCAGGACAGCAAATAAAACAGACACGCTACTGGCAAAAACCATTGCTTTTGAAAGTAAGAGCAATTACCATAGTTTTTGTCCTATGGAAGTCCCTGTTACGCAAAAAGAGTTGGCAGAACTTTTGGATAAAAATCGGGATAAAGAATTCCTGATTTTTCCTGAGAACAGGAATTATCCGGCCCGAATGATGGAAACCATTCCCCTAAGATGGTACAAAAAAGGGGCGAATTATGGCTTTGATGGTTCAGCCAGGAAGAATGAATCCTTCTCCTGGCAATTGGGAATATTTGCTCCGTTCAAAGAATTGGATAATGTGAAACTGACGTTTTCGGACTTGAAAACTAAAGAAGGAGATATACTATCCTCAAAAACATTTAAATGCATCAACATGGGCGGGAAAGACCATTTAGGAGATCCTTTCGTCAAAAATGTGGCCGTTCCAAAAGGGGAAGTCCGTTCGATGTGGGTGGTGTCAGACATTAAGGCTGATCAGGCACCGGGTTCCTATCAGGGAAAAGTCACTGTGACCGCCAGCGGAACCAGAAGTTATGCTATTGTTGTCAAGCTGCAGGTTGAAGATGAAATTGCAGTAAACCATGGTTACGATACGCCTCAAAATCAGTCGAGGCTAAATTGGCTGGATTCGGATATAGGTATTGACAATGAAGTTGTCGCTCCATTTACTCCCGTAAAACTAACCGACAGAACGGTATCGATCTTTGGACGCAAACTCAGTTTCAACAAAGCAGGGTTTCCGGCAAAAATAACCAGTTCCTTTACAGGCAGTAACCATTCAATCGATGGGCAGGATAAAAATATCCTTGCAGAACCGATTCACTTGGATCTTATTCAAAACGGGAAAGTCATTAAATTTTTATCCAAAGAGCCTGAAATAATTCTGCGGGCCAGTGGTGCTGTTGCGTGGAAAACAGTAATGACTTCTGAGGATATTGAAATTCTCGTAAAAGCAAAAATGGAATGTGACGGATACATTAACTATGAAACGAAAATAAAAGCAAAAAAAGAGATCCATCTGGATGATGTCCAACTGGTGCTTCCTTATAATAAATCGACAGCAAAATACCTCATGGGAATGGGTAAGCAGGGCGGCTATATTCCGGAGAAGCTGGAGTGGAAATGGAATCAGCAATATGCCAACAATATGATCTGGTTAGGAGATGTGAATGCCGGATTGCAGGTTAAACTTAAACACCTGATTCCCGACTGGAAACTTTTTACATTTGAAAAAGTTGGCACTTACCGCGATTGGAGTAATGAAGGTAAAGGGGGCTGTAATGTTGTTCCCTCCGAAAATGCCGTTACGGTAACTGCATACGTTGGCGTTAAAGCCTTGAAAAAGGATGAAGAGATGATTTTGAATTTCGGGCTACTTATCACTCCGTTTAAAATTCTGGATGACAAACATTGGAATGAAAAGTATTACCACTCCGATAACAATCCGGTTACAGCCGCTAAAAATGGGGCAACCATTATGAACATCCATCAGGGCAATGTTTATAATCCCTTTATCAATTATCCATTCCTCACAGGCGACACCCTGAAATCGATAATCAAAAAAGGGAATACCATGAACATCAGAACCAAATTGTATTATACTGTCCGGGAATTATCCACAAATGCATCTGAACTATGGGCACTGCGACAATTGGATGATGAGATCTATTCCCGTACCAATGTAATCGCTTTGGCCGATACACATGAGAAAAAAGATCCGAATAACATCTATGGAATGACTGGTCATACCTGGTTAGTTGAACACCTTCGTACCAATTATGATCCGGCCTGGCATGAGCCTAAGGTCGGGCCCGACTGGGATATGTCCATCAGAACACAAGGATTGTCGCGTTGGCATAATTATTACATCGAGGGTTTGAACTTCCTGGTAAGACAGTATGGCATCAGGGGAATATATCTGGATGGTGTTGGCTACGACAGGGAAATAATGAAACGTATGCGCAAAACCATGGACAGGGCTGCAGACAGCTGCCTGATGGATTTTCACTCCGGCAATGCCTTCGAACCCGCTTACGGTTGGAATAGTCCTGCGAATGATTGCATGGAAGTTTTCCCATTTGTAAATAGTTTATGGCTGGGCGAAGGGTATGATTACAATTCAGATCCTGATTACTGGCTGGTAGAAATTTCAGGAATTCCGTTGGGCCTCTATGGTGAAATGTTGCAGAATTGTGGAAATACCTACCGGGGAATGGTTTATGGGATGTCGGCACGCTATTATGGAGATTGCAGACCAATGAATATTTGGAAATTATGGGATTATTTTGGCATGGCAGGTTCAGAATTTATAGGTTATTGGGACGACAATAATCAGGTTAAGATTAGCAATAAGGATATTTTGGCCAGTGTTTATCGCAAAAAAGATAAAATAATGATTGCAATAGGCAGCTGGGCAAAGACCGATCAGCAAATTTCATTGGATATTGATTGGGGAAAAATCGGGATGGATCCTAAAAAGGTGAAAATCGAAATCCCCAACATTGATGGATTACAGACAGCAGGTAATGCCGATATAAAGAATTTAATTGTTCCTGCTTCCCTGGGCTTAATCTTAATAATTTCAGAGAAGTAATTGCTAAAAACAGATAAAAAAATATCAAAATTTATAAGCACCATTAAAGTAGCAATCTAATAAACTTTTAAAATGAATCATAAATTTTCAATTTTACTTATACTTCTGATTTTCTTTGCATTTACGAGTGAATGTATGAGTCAGATAGAAAATACAAGTCAGCAAAACGACTGGCTGATCAAAGGAGCGCCATATATTTCCAACGTAATTCTATCATCAAACGGAAAAGATCTGACGATCTCAAACGGGATTGTTGAAAAAAGCTTTCGGATTACCCCCAATTTCGCCGGTACCGCTATTAAGAATCTCGTTTCTGGCCAGAATTATTTAAGGGCAGTGCGTCCGGAAGCACAAATTACAGTAAATGGCCAGAAGTTTAATATTGGAGGGCTTACCGGGCAGCCGATCCAGAATTACCTCCCTTTCCAATGGATAGAAAAACTTACGAATGACCAAGAATCATTTCAGTATGTTAAATATGCCGTTCAGGATATTAAACCCAGGTTCGACTGGAAAATCCGTAAGGAATGGATAACCAAAGATGTTAAATGGCCGGCCTTAGGGAAAGAACTTATTGTTGAATTCAAAGCCCCTGACTTTAAGGTGAAAGAAGCGCCCCGGGCAATTCTTATGGCAGATAATTTTATTAAAATGGATTCGGCCTGGAAGATCTCTGCCAGTAAAGGCAACGAGCGCAATTCATTTATCAATGAAGGTAAGCCCGGTGAAATCATGGCCAGTGAAAATGTTTCGGTTTATGCCGAGCGTATTTTCCCACAAGGAGCAACGGCAGCAGTGTGTTTTGTAAGCCCCGGAACAGACAAAAGCTCGGTTTATGGACCCGGTTTAGCGTTGGTATTCAGCGATAAAATTATTAAATTAAACCTTAAACCCTTGAAGGGCTGTTTTGGAATATGGAATGGCACTCGTGAGCAAGAGTTTGGAAAGTTAACCGATGGTCAATCCTATCACTTACGATTAAAATCATTCAATAATAATATTCTTTGTGAAGTATCTGAAGATGGAAAAACCTGGAATGAACTGAACAGGATCTACTGTCCTGAAAAGCCGTTATCCGTAAGAATAGGTAAGATGGATCGTGAGGGGAAAAACGCTGATTCCCGAAATCCGGGAAATCTCGAACGCTGCCAGATTAAATCCTTCGCTTTTTTAGGCAAACCGATTATTAATCAGGCCGAGCCTTCAATGGTGAAGGGACTCATTGTGAAAGTACATTATGAGATTTACGATGGTTTGCCCTTGATCAGTAAATGGATAACGGTACATAACAATTCAGGAAAGAGCGTCGTTCTTAATCGTTTCGTGAGCGAAATACTGGCTGCTGTCGAAGGGGAATCTAGTGTTGAAGGCGAAGCAGACTGGCAATTACCCAACATGCATGTGGAAACAGATTTTGCATTCTCCTCGATGAGCAACCGGAAAGCAAACAATGCGGCTGTACATTGGATGCCTGATTCGACTTACACCTCGCAGGTGAATTATGCCCTGAAAACTCCCTGTCTGCTTGAAGTCCGTCCTCCAATGGGACCGGAATGGGAGATTAAGCCGGGAGAGGAATTTACTTCCTTCCGGGCCTGGGAACTCTTTTTTGACTCATTCGACAAGGAAAGAAAAGGGCTGACTGATAGAAAGATGTACCGCACAATTGCGCCCTGGATAACCGAGAATCCTGTACTCATGCATGTTCGTAATGCCGATCCGGATGCGGTTAAACTGGCGGTTGATCAATGTGCCGAAGTTGGTTACCAGATGGTGATCATGACCTTTGGCAGCGGATTTAATATGGAGAGCGGAGATACGGCGTATTACCGGGGAATAAAGATACTGGCTGATTATGCACATAGTAAGGGGATTGCTTTAGGAGGATACTCGTTACTCGCCAGCCGTTCAGTTGGACCAAAAGATGATATTATTAATCCTGCAACCGGAAAGAGCGGAGGTATTGCCTATTACGGAAACTCCCCATGCCTGGGAAGCGAATGGGGAATTAACTACTTTCGAAAAATAAAAGAGATGTATCAAGCCACCGGACTCGATATCATTGAGCATGACGGCTCCTATCCCGGCGATATATGCGGATCAACCGTGCATCCTGGCCATAAAGGATTGGATGATTCGCAATGGAGCCAGTTTCGCACAATTTCTGAATTCTATCAGTGGTGCCGTGCGAACGGAGTTTATCTGAATGTTCCGGACTGGTACTACCTGAATGGTTCATCCAAATGCGGAATGGGTTACCGCGAAGTGAATTGGTCGCTACCCCGTGCTCAACAAGAAATTATCGAACGGCAGAATATTTTTGATGGAACCTGGACCAAAACGCCCAGCATGGGATGGATGTTTGTTCCACTTACCGAATATCAGGGAGGTGGCGCTGCTGCAACCATAGAGCCATTAAATCAGCATCTTGAACATTATGGACAAAGGCTGGCAAATTTATTCGGTGCCGGCGTACAGGCTTGCTACCGGGGGCCAAGGCTTTACGATACCGATTCAACAAAAGCAGTAGTGAAACATTGGGTTGATTTCTATAAAAAACACCGGCAAATTCTCGATTCGGATATTATCCATCTCCGACGGGCAGATGGCAGGGATTGGGACGGACTGCTCCACGTGAACCCTGCAGGAGTAGAAAAAGGACTCTTGATGCTCTACAATCCTTTGGAAGAACCGATTACCCGTGAGCTGAAAATACCTGTTTATTATACCGGGCTCAATGATAAAGTACAGGTTATCCAACAGGAAGGCCAGGCTAAAACCTATCCAATCAGCAGGGATTATGATATAACGCTAAAGGTAACAATCCCAGCCAGAGGCCAGCAGTATTTTGTAATTAAGTAGAGTCGTTTATATGCGTCTCTGAATCAAATTAACTAAAACAGGAAATGAAAAGACGAACCTTTCTTTCGGTTTCCGGCGCAGCCGGCACACTTCTCGCTGTTTCGCCGATGGATCTTCTTGCCGGCTATCCGGATGAGAAACAGCAATTCAAAGTGTTACTGGAGATCCTGAGAAAACAACTCGTGGAATCATTCGAAAAATCGAAGGTGGTTTTCGACAATAATCTGTTGTTGCATTCACCCTGTATCAGTGAAACTTATCGCGGGATCTGGCCGGATGATTTTCTGTATCCCCTGATGGTTCAGCCTGGCTTGTATGACCGGGAGAAACTCAATCAGATAGCAGGCTTCCTAACCAACAGCATTGTGGATCTTGAATGCTTTCCCGATCGGGTGGAAGCCGACGGGATGCCGGTTATGCAACCTGGGGCGCTATCACACCCGCATGCCCGGGTAATGCCAGTACACCTTTCGGCTGCCTGGGTACGGCTGATAGACAATCTTGAGAAAATGGGTGCCACGATCCCAGCAAAGGATGACTGGGCCAGAGTTTTTAAGCGGAGTATGGACTCCATTTCGTTTTCCTGCGGACTAGCCTATATTGATCCCCAATTTCCAAGGGTTGGATTTGGATTTCATGATCCTGAAGCCATAACCGGATTTGAGCTGATGAGTTCACTGGTCCTCCATTTTGGTCTGAAACGGGCAGCCCGATTGTTCAAAGGTCATATTGATGAATCGGAAATCAACAAATGGACACGGCTATCAGACGGAATATCAAATAACCTCTATCGATTATTTGATAAAAAACAGGGAGCCTTTTTTGCCGGTTCAAAGGATTGCCGCCAGATCAATGTATGGGCTAACGGACTCGCTTACTGGATGGTTGAACCTGATATTCAGAAAACCATCGGTGAATGGTACTATAAAAACCGAAAATCGATCTTTCTGAAAGGATTTACGCGTCAGATTGCAGAACCGGAAGGTTGGCAGCGGCACTTCTTTGAGTCAAAAGTAGGCAGTTACACCAATGGCGGATTCTGGTCGGTAGGTACCGGTTGGATTCTGCCTGTAATTGCAGCGCAGAACCCCGGTTTTGCACTGCAGATAGCTGAAGAGTTGGTCGAAAATCTCGTTAAGTACCAATTCCGGGAATATATTTCGGCAGATGGTACGGGAGGAGGAGCTGTAGGTTTTCTGGCCGCAATTGCGGTTCCAATGATGGGGCTTACCGCTATTGTTGAAAATCGGCCGTTCAGTGAATTTTTCTAAATAAAGTACTGGCAGATGCACTATAGCCCTGCGACTTATGCTTTGGCCACTTTGTGGTATGATAAATAAAATAAAACACTAATGAATAGTTACTTGCTAAAGATAAAAACAATTCCTAAAATTCCATGAAAAAAGCATCGTTTTTCGTCGTGTTTTTAATGTTCAATCTGAGTGCATTACCTCAGGCTTTTGGCCCATATAAAAAAATGTTCGATCCGGGTATTGACGATCTGACCAAACCATGGTGCTATCTGGCGAAATCAACGACCGTAATCGGCGTTCCGCATCAATCGGGTTATACTTCGGGAACACCCGAAACTGCAATATATACTTATGGCGCAGTAACCCAGGTGACCTATGATGGTTCATTATATACCAATAATGCAGAGTTGGGATTCTTTTATGGCAAAAGTGAACTCCCTTTAATGGCACGACAAAAAACGTTTTACAAAGGATGGATTCCTATCGTGGAATATTCGTGGAATTACGATCAAATCCGGTACGATATTGAAATGTTTGCTACCGTCGTGGATGGTTATGATGAAACGAATACGCTTAATTTGGTCAAAGTTAACATGACGAATACAGCCAAAACTTCACGTGATGCCTATTTTACTTCCGTAATGAGAGGCAAATATCCCGATTGCAGGGAGGGAGACCTTGTCGGATTCTATCCCGATAACAGGTATGAAATAAGCAATTCAATGGTATTTCGGGACGATAAACTAATCTATACATTTTCCAAACCGGTGAAAAATGAGGTTGTTGACGGGGTGGATTACAAGAGGCCATTTATAGGAAAAGAGTATTCCATCAAACCGGAAACCGCGGTGGCCCTCGCCCGTTACCAAATCAATTTAAAACCCGGCCAGCAAACCAGTTTGATTTTTAAAATGCCCAAAACACCTGTTGCTAAAACGGATACAAAGTTCATTGAGAAAATCAATCAGGCGGATTATACGTATTACCGGGAAAAAAATATCAGATATTGGCAAAAAACAGTTGAAGGAAATACAACCTATGAGGTTCCTGAATTATGTATTCAAAATGCCCAAAAAGCATCGGCAGTTCATCTCCTTTTGGCAACCCGGACAGTGAATGGGAAAATAGTTCAAACCGATGGCTTACCCTATCAAAGTTTTTTTCTTTATTCATCGCCGGAGATGACCCTGGCTTATCTCTACATGGGACTACCATCTTATGCAAAACTCTTATCCTTGAATGCTGCTGAAAAACAACAACCTAATGGCAGGTTTGCAGATATGGCTTTAGAACAGGGAAATGGAGAGCCACCGGCTTCTCATGGCATTGTCTTGTTTACGCTATGTGCATATAGTTTATTCACAAACGATATGGAAACGATTGATAAGATTTACCCTAATATCCGAAAAGCCATCGGCTATATTTCAACGGAAACGAAAAAAAACCAATACGGGCTGTTACCTCCGGCAATGCCTTATGATGCTGAAATGATCGATGGACATTATACAACAAATAATCTTTGGGCGTTGTGCGGACTCCGGTTTGCGATACGATTGGCAAAAGAGTTAAAACACACGGATGATCTGCAAGATTGGGAAGAACTGGAAAAGCATTACAGTGCAAGTATTATTAAAGGTATTGAAGCTTCGGTAAAAGAAGATGGCTATGTTCCTCCGGGTCTTTATCCCTATTTAACCGGAAAAGCTGCCAGACGCGGGTTTTATGAATATCAGACACAGTCAGACTGGGAAAATATGTTGCTAGCCTACCCATCGGAAACTTTAATGCCTGAAAACAAATTTGTAAAAGGTACCGTTGACCATGTCAGGAAAGGATATGCTGAAGGCATTATGACCTACCGCCACGGCCAGCACCTTCATCAGTATATAACTGCTAATCTGATAGAACAATACATGGTTATGGGTGACAGTAAACAGGCGTTGATCGATTTTTATCATCTGCTGCTACATTGTGGATCCACCTATGAAGGTTTCGAAAATCTGGTACGTCCCTGGACAGACAGGCAGGTAGAATTTTGTCCCCCTCCTCATGCCTGGGGTGCAGCAAAAATTGTAACTATAATCCGAAATTTACTTCTGTATGAATTCGGAGGTAAAGCAGGAATAGAAAAAGGTAAACGTGATTTATATCTGTTCCCTACCATCTCACCTGCCTGGGCAGCTGCAGGTAAGCATATTTCAATCAATAACGCCCCAACAGAGTTTGGGAATGTGTCAGCTCGCATCACATTCACCGAAAACGGGGCCTTGATAACTATATCACATGCTTTTAAAGAACAGCCTCAATTTATAAAAATTAGAATTCCATATTTTAAGGAATTAGTGAAGTTTGATTCGGATGCAAAAATCTTTAAATCAGAGGGTGACTGTATCTCAGTGAGTTCTGATGTCACAAAAATAACTGTTGTCTGGAAAGATCGGCCCAATATCAATAAAGGGCTTTATGAAGAATTATTGACAGCATACAGAAGCAGTAATTCATTTGAAGGTGTTGATACCAGTGGATTTCAAATAGTGAAGAATCATCTCCCATTTCTGTTGGACAGTGAGAAGAAAAGCCGAAACGATACGTTAAGCTTCAATTTTGTTTTAAAAACATTTCTGCATGAATTCGACAGGAGAAGAGAAGAAAATCTGAAAAACGGATTTGAATTGTTTAAGGTTAGTGGACCTAAAATCACGAGAACGTCCGTTTATTCAGATTAATAACTTAAATAAACACGAATGAAATACCTGACAATTTTGCTTGTTTTGCTGTTGGCTCTTTCATCCTGCGGGAAACAGGAAAAGCAAGAGATCCCCCGAATTGATCAATCATTAATAAAAGTGGATGATTTAATCTGGGATTTAGATCTTCTTCAACAAACGCCTGATTTTAAATATCTGGATAGTACTTCAAAGGTCAGAGAAATTCTTTTTGATGGCCCGCTTAATAATGGTAAAAAAACAAAAGTATTCAAATGATACAATCCATATCAATGCAGAACGCATCTGGAAATCAATTCCGGCAAAGATATCAGCAGGCAAAATAGAATGTCCCTATCCTGGTGAAGGCTTTTTAATGGGATTTATTTATGTGAATGATGTGATGAATTTAGAAGTGTCCAGTGAACTTATTAATTCAAACGTGGGTAATTAAAACCCACGCATGATATCTAGGTAATAGGAAGGATATAATGTCGCATTTAAAATTTCTGCTTTTGACCCCTCTAAATCTCCCCAAAGGGGAGACTTTTGGCCAGCAATCAGTGCCTTACTCCCCTCCTTCTCCCCTCCT
>CAIVCR010000003.1 GCA_903904515.1 uncultured Bacteroidia bacterium | reverse complement strand
CTAAAGACTATCGAATACCTTGATTACCGTGTTGTAAAATACCTGGTTGATGAGATTTCTAAAATGGATGAACCTGTAGCGATTGCGATTCTTCCCGATCATCCGACACCCTGGAAACTGAAAACCCACACGCGTGATGCGGTCCCTTTCCTGATCTGGTATCCGGGTATTAAGCCTGACGGTGTGATGCGATATGATGAGATAGCTGCACGCGAAGGTAATTATGGAACGCTCCAGAGTCAGCAGTTTATGCAGGAGTTGTTGAAATCTCATAATTAGGATCGATATTTCCCGCAAGGAGAGCTTTGTTTGGTTTTAACTTCATCAGATTCCTCACTTCGTTCGGAATGACTGGGTTTAGTTTTATAGTTGTTGAGGTCAGGCCGGCCTCGCCGGCATGACCTCAACAACTCCTTTTATAATTTACAGTTGTCATTCCGAATGAAGCGCAGCGGAATGAGGAATCTCATTTATGAATCCATTATAGTACAATTCATTACGGGCAGGATTTTTTTGGTCAATTAATGAATTTTTTTTTGACCTTGAGTATCCTTTGATTTGCTTTTCTCTTTTAATTGCTAATTCAATAAAATCAAAGACTTCGTAATAAACTAATTTATCAACATTATACCGTTCAGTGAATCCTTTTATCAATTTATTTTTATGTTCATGAATTCTTCGTACTAAATCATTAGTTACACCCGTATAAAGTACTGTGTTGCTTTTATTAGTGAGAATGTAAATATAATAAATGTAAAGTTTCATATGTCTACCTTTGTTTTAATTCAAGTTGCACCCGGACTAAAGTTGTAAGTCAGAGTGCGACTCGAAGTCGCACCCGGACTCACTTACAAAATGGCACCGGACTGCATCACTGATCATTGCTTTAAGTTCCGGAATGGTATCTACCTGGGTGATAATGGCATGATTTCCTGTCCGGGCAAAAAATCAGGCATGACCTGAAAATTCAGATTATCACTTTGGATTTCAGTTCATTTACCTATACAATCAAAAACCGGAATGTAGCGTATTTCGAATTCAATTAAAAAGATTAAATTTGTTGTAAAATATTAAAGATATGGGAGCTATATTGATACAAGCTGATTCGCAGAGTAATAAGATGCTTTCTGACTTAGCAAAAAAATTGGGTGCCAATGTTTTATCAATAAAGGATGAACAATTTGAAGATTTCGCGTTGGGATCATTAATGAATACTGTAAAGACAAATAAGAACGTAAGTCGTGAAATTATCCTGAAAAAATTAAGAAAATAATGATTGTTGAATTCGACAAATCATTTTCAAAAAGTCTTGATAAACTTAAGGACTCTGAAGTAAAAAGAAAAATCGAGCATATTATCATCAACTTTGATAAATCAGAATTCATAACTGATATTAAGAACGTTAAAAAATTAGTTGGTTTCAAAACATATTATAGAATCAGAATTGGGGATTATCGTCTATGCATTGAGCTGAAAGCTGATGATGTTGTTCGATTTATCGTAATTGCACATAGAAAGGACATTTATAAAATCTTCCCTTAAATTTTACATAATATTTCAATGTGACTTGAAAAGTGTATTAGTTTTTAGTTGTCACTTTTTGACAGAAAAGTAATAAAAAGCAAAAAGTCCGGGTCCCGCTTCGAGTGGGGCCCGGACTTTTTAAATATTAGAGCGGGAGACGAGACTCAAACTCGCGACCCTCAGCTTGGAAGGCTAATGCTCTATCAACTGAGCTACTCCCGCTTTTATATTTTTTTGATTCGTTGCAGTGGAAAGGGTGGGGAGAGCAGGATTCGAACCTACGAAGGCGTACGCCAGCAGATTTACAGTCTGCCCCAGTTGGCCGCTTTGGTATCTCCCCGGATATTCCAATGAAATTTTTAAAATAAGTCCGGGCGCGACTCAAAGTCGCACCCGGACTCAATTACTTAAAAGAACTTAATGAGCCGAATGTCAGATTCGAACTGACGACCCCGAGATTACAAATCACGTGCTCTGGCCAACTGAGCTAATTCGGCAAGTGGGTAAGCTACATACATCGCACCGCTACGACCATCTACCCTTGCTGCCTTCCGGCCCTGGGGGAGTTCAACAGGAGCTGATCGTGTATGACTTACCCGGCGCAAAAGTATGAAAAAAACCTCTCGTACCAAATAAAATGAAACTTTAGTGCTCATTTTTTTGATAATAATATTTAACCAATTTGGGATCAGTATTTTAAAAATCAAAACTATTTTCCGGCAAACGATTTTAGTGATCAGGTTTGATGCATATCAGCGATTTTTGTTATATGTTTGCATCAAAACTTTTGCATTAATGGAAAATCAACGTAATTCAGTCACCCCTTTGGCCATGAGCTATGGTCTCTATACGGGACTGGCCCTGGTCTTGAATTTGGTCATATTTTATGTGATGGGTACCCCTTTCTCATCCATAAGTGGTTACATCTCCTACGCGATTATCATAGCCGGGATCGGTTGGGCAATGCGAACCTATCGGGAAGATCATCCCGAAGCAGGGGTTTCCTATGGCCGGGCACTCGGACTTGGAACATTACTCACCTTGTTTGCCTCACTGATCCTCGGATTTTTCACATTCGTCCTCTTTAAACTTGTTGATAAGACCCTTATTGAAAAGCTTCTGACATTTATGGAGGAACAATTTTTACGTAGCGGATTATCGGATACTCAGACAGAAGCTTTTATGCCGTTGTACAAAAAGGTGCTGACCCCAGTGACCTATTCATTGGGAATGATATTTTCAATTACGTTTAATGGCTTTATTTTCTCATTGATCCTGGCAATTTTCTTTAAAAAGCAGTCAACAGATCCTTTTCATGGAGTTGAGTAATCGTTGACCGAAAAAACAATCATATGGATATATCAGTAATCATCCCGCTTTATAACGAAGTTGACTCATTACCTGAACTACATCAGTGGATCACAAAAGTAATGGCTGCAAACGGATTTTCTTATGAAATTGTCCTTATTGATGATGGAAGTAACGATGGTTCATGGAACTGGATAGAAAAAGCTTCATTAACAGATCCGTGTTTAAAGGGGGTTCGCTTTCGGAGGAATTACGGCAAATCGGCTGCTCTTCATACGGGGTTTGAAGAGGCACAGGGAGATGTGGTAATCACAATGGATGCAGATCTGCAGGATAGTCCTGATGAAATACCGAAACTGTATGCAATGATTAAGAAGCAAGGTTTTGATTTGGTTTCAGGATGGAAGAAGAAACGTTACGATCCAATTTCAAAAACGTTACCAAGCAAAATTTACAATTCAACTGCCAGTTACGTAACAGGGATTAAACTGCATGATTTTAACTGTGGTTTAAAAGCCTATCGACTGGAGGTGGTGAAAAGCATTGAAGTATATGGTGAGATGCACCGTTATATCCCTTATATGGCCAAGCAGGCGGGATTCTCAAATATAGGGGAGTGCGTAGTGCAACACCAGGCACGCAAATATGGTGTGACTAAATTTGGACTCAGCCGATTTATCTTCGGATATCTTGACCTGATGTCGATCTCCTTTATTTCCCGTTTCGGTAAACGTCCCATGCACCTGTTCGGCACACTTGGCTCCCTGATGTTCCTGCTAGGTTTCCTGGCAATAACCTGGATGGGTATTTATAAAATAATCAGGCTGTCAAACGGCATCCTGATTGAGCGAATTACAACTGATCCATATTTCTATCTGGCTCTCACTTCGATGATCATGGGAACACAGCTGTTCCTGGCCGGGTTTCTGGGCGAACTTATTTCGCGCAGTGCCACTGAACGGAATCTGTACCTAATCGATAAAAAGGTAAATCTGGGTAACTAGCATCTGGCAGTTGGCGACTGGCAAATTGAAATAGCCCAGGAAGTTTCAGAATTGAGTTAAGAAATTGTATGTCAAATTCACTCCTTCGGGGATAAAATTTGCCAGGTAATTATCTAAACTTTTTATCCAACCTAAACGTTATACGGGATAACTAATATTCAATTTGATTCTTATTAACTATAAAAGGCCTTCTTATATAGATCTTTAGAATATTCAGGGATACCAAAATTAGCTGTATTATACTTCCATTATTATAATTTTCATCAGACTTTTTTCATGAATCAATCATCAGCATTACATATATTTCTGGTTACGCTGCTCTTATTTACATACACAGTTTCAAAGGCAACACCAACAAGCCCTGTTAAAGTCCTGAATAAGTATGGTGGCTTTACGACAAATGCATCTACATTTGTGAATAAAAATGGGGCATTAGGCTTGGATGGGATTAACGGTAATGGGAAAACTGTTCATGTGCCTTTACTAGCAGCCACTACCTTGGTAACTTCAATTGGCACAACTAGCGGAACGAGTGGAGGAAACATTCTTTCAGACGGAGGAGCCACGATTATTGCCAGAGGTGTTTGCTATGGTCTTACCAGTAATCCAACACTATCAAACGGATTTACCACCAATGGGACAGGTACAGGGATTTATAGCAGTTCCATTGCTTCGCTTACCGCAAATACTACTTATTATGTAAGGTCTTATGCTACCAATATTATAGGAACTAGTTATGGGACACAGGTGTCATTTCAAACAATTACCTGCTTTATTGCAGGGACTAAAATAACGATGGAAAATGGCGGGTTAAAAAATATTGAGGAAGTAAAGGTTGGGGACAAAGTTAAAACTGTTGATCCTGCTAACATGCAAGTTGCCAGTGAAAGGGTGATAAGGATTTTTGTCCATCCTGCTTCAAATGACCTGATAAAAATTACTTTTAGCAATGGTCAGGCAACGACCAATACCAAGTCGCATCCATACTGGGCAGAAGGCAAAGGATGGAGTAGTGTTGATCCGGGGCCATTTAAAGACACCAGGGGGATCAATGCCAAACAGCTTTTAGCAGGTGATACCTGTACGTTGCTGAAAAACGGACAAATGGTGGCGGTGAAAATTTTAAAAATAGAACCCCTTCCCAATCTGCGGGTAACTACTTATAATTTTGAGGTGAACAAAACTCACTCTTATTTTGCCAACGGGATATTAGTCCATAATAAGTAGTCTGCTGAAAAAAAACTTATATAATGTTGATATATAGCAAAATAATTGCAATATTGGACCTTAAGGTACAAGATTTCTGAACCTGTAAAACATTCGATTTACCACGACTATATTCAGGATTATGTTCAGTACGTTTTGTGGCTGTTGTTGTGCTTACTTCACGTTCCCCCGGTTCCACAAGCTTCACCGGGGGTTGTTCTTGTTAAACCACTTCGTGGTTCGTAAAAGTTGTTTAGGAGATCCTAATTTTCAAATTATCAAATTCTCCCACTAGCACATTAGCCAATTCCCCCTCATTTTCAAATCTTCAAATTATCTCATTTTCAAATCTTCAAATTATCTCATTTTCAAATTAGCACATTAGCACATTACCCCATTCCCCATTTTCAAATCTTCAAATTAGCTCATTTTCAAATTAGCTCATTTTCAAATTAGCACATTAGCACATTAGCACATTACCCCATTCCCCATTTTCAATTTTTCAAATTATCTCATTTTCAAATTAGCTCATTTTCAAATTAGCACATTAGCACATTAGCACATTAGCACATTGGCACATTACCTTATCCCCGCGATTATCGTGCTCATCGTCTCAGGGTCGAGGTATTTCTGCGAAATATCCCTGATTTGGGTGGGTGTTGTCGATTTAATGGCATCAATAAGCCTGTTGTAATAGTTAAAGTCCAGGTTGACCTCCCGCAGTGAGGAGAAGGTCTGGGCTCTGGCGAACGGGCCATCAAAATCCTCAAGAATTCTCCCTAACAGGTAGTTTTGAATCGGGATCAGCTCCTTTTCTGTGATCAGTTCAGAGTTAAGGATATCCATTTCATGAAAGATCTCCTTGACGGTTTCTTCTGTTTTATCGGTCTTCACCTCGGCAAAGACCAAAAATACGCCATTGTGCAGAAACGAGATGGGCGAAGCCTGAATCGAATAGGTATAACCCTTTTCCTCCCTGATATTCGACATTAGCCGTGATCCGAAGTACCCGCCTAAAATGGTGCAAAGCAATTTCAGCCCAGGAAAATCGGGGTGGTTCTGTGTTGGGAAGAGCTTTCCAATAGCCACTGCATTTTGGTTGGCACCCTCCTTTTCGATAAACAACATCTTACCTGCCACCGGCAGCTGGTGATTATTTTTCAGCGGTTTCTGATTTGGATCACCCCAGATTGAACTGAAATTGTCTTTAATCAGTTTAATTACTTCAGCATCCACATAGCCAGATGCGGTAATGGCCATGTTATCTGACCGGTAAAATTTGTTGTAGTGCGATTTAACATCATTTAAGGCGATGGTGTCGTAAAAAGTGGGAGAGGGGACCGGTGCATAAGGGTGTTCTTCACCAAACAAGTTGCGTAAAAATCCTTTTTGCGCAATCAACCCCACCCGACCAGCGTCAACAATGGCACGCTGTTTTCTTTTCTGTCGCAAAATCTCAAATTCCTCTTCAGGAAATATCGAATCCCGAATGATCTCCGAGACCAGCGGAAGCAGTCTGGGAAGGTATTTTTTAAGTGAAAGAAGGGTCACATAATTGAGATCGTAGGAAGAGGAGGAGGAGAACTGGGCACCGTAAAAGTCAAAGGTTTTTGCAATTTCCGCAGCCTTGTGGTTAGCGGTTCCCTCCTGGAGCATCAGGGCAGCCATCATGCTGTCCAGCCGGGCCTGACCATACCAACTGCCCGCTCTGAATGAGAAGTCGATTTTCACAACCTCCTGGTCACCGCTGGTCATGGCAAATAATTCTACCCCGTTGTTCAGTGCATATCGGCTGGGTTCGATATATTCCACCCGATCAACGCCAAATACCGGAGGGGGACTATTTCTTTTTAAAGTCATCAATTATTTTTTTAATGATAAATAGTTCAGTGTATTGCAGTTTTCAGGGCGCAGAATTTTGGCAGCAACCCTTAAGATGTCCTCAGCGGTCACCTGGTTGTAATGTTTAGCCTGCTCATTAATCTGAGCCGCATCGCCAAGTATTTCATAGGCTGCCAGCTGCATGGCCTTTTCGAGGTATCCGATTTCATTGAAAACCTGCTCTGCCTCCACCTTGTTTTTAACTTTTTCAAGTTCGTAAGGGGTAACAAGCTCTTGAGCAGTTTTTAGAACCTCCTCTGTGAGTTTTTTGCGACCCGTTTCAAAGTCCACTCCATTATTCATTTTCCCCGTAGCAACCAAAAGACCGGGGTCATTTTCGCCGCTTAAAAAGACATCAGCCTCTGCAAAGAGTTTTTGTCCCTTGACCAGCCGCTCTTCCACGCGCGAGGAATTCCCCCCCGATAGTATGTCGGTAAGAAGGTCTGCCGCGTAAAAATCGGGATCCTGTCGTGAACTCATATGCCATGCCACAAAAAATGTGTCGATGGGGACATCACGGTAGACTGTCAGTTCGCGGGGAGCTGTTTGAATAGGTTCAGGCAGAATAATGCCGTTTTTTAATTCTCTTTGAGGAATATCGCTAAACCATTTTTCAGCCAATCTGAATCCATGATCAGGAGTTATATTACCCGTAATGACCAAAACCGCATTGTTAGGGGCATAATGATGGAAGAAAAAATCTTTGACCTCCTCGAGGGTTGCCTGCTCGATATGTTCGGGTGTGAGACCAATGGTTGGCCAACGATAGGGGTGAACCTTATAGGCCAGATCGCGCAGAAGGTGCCAGGTATCGCCATAGGGCTTATTGAGGTTTCGTTGTCTGAACTCCTCTATCACCACGTTTTTCTGAACTGCCAGCCCTTTTTTGGTGAACTTGGGACCAACCATACGATCCGATTCGAGCCATAAGGCTGTTTCGATATTATTGGCCGGGACAGTGATGTAATAATTGGTTATGTCATTGGTTGTAAAGGCGTTATTCTGACCTCCTACATTTTGTGTTGGAGTATCGAAATCGGGAATATGTTTCGTTCCGCCGAAGGTAAGGTGTTCGAAGAGATGGGCGAAGCCGGTCCGCGAAGGGTCCTCATGTTTTGCCCCGACATTGTAACAAACATTTACTGCTACAAAAGGTGTTGAACGATCGGTATGGACAATTACACGCAACCCGTTGACGAGTATATTTTTTTCAAATTGAATCATTCGGTATCGAATTGGTATAGTGAACTATTTTGGAGCTCAGTACGAGCACTGTTATATTCTGTGAGTAAATTATCCATGATTTCAGTCACTGGCAGCACCTGGTCAATTAGGGAGGCTACCTGTCCGATTTCGAGTTCTCCTTCGACCAGATCTCCTTCGAACATCCCTTTTTTAGCGCGCCCTTTCCCCAGCAGGGACTGAAGCTCTTCTGGTGTAGCACCCCTGGTTTCTGCCTGGCGAACTGCCTCAAAGAACTTATTTCTGAGCAGCCGGGCGGGTGCAAGGTCTTTTAATGAAAGGAAAGTATCCCCCTCCTTTGAGTTCACAACATATTTCTTAAATGTATCATGAGCTGAAGATTCCTTTGAAATGGCAAACCTCGATCCGATCTGAACACCCTCAGCACCTAAAACCATCGTGGCCAGCATCGCCCTGCCGGTTGCAATTCCCCCTGCTGCCATTAATGGGAGCGAGGTCTCCATTCTGACCCGCGGAATCAACGCTAATGTGGTTGTCTCTTCACGGCCGTTATGCCCGCCAGCTTCAAACCCTTCAGCCACAATGGCATCAACTCCGGCTGACTCACATTTGGCTGCAAACGCGGCCGATGACACCACATGCGCCACAATGATTCCATGATCATGGAGCAGCGAAGTCCACTTTTTGGGTGATCCCGCTGAGGTAAACACAATTTTAACGTTCTTCCTGATAATAATATCGATAAGGCTGTCAATGTCCGGATAAAGCAACGGAACATTAACACCGAATGGTTTATTGGTGGCAAGTTTTGTCTTTCTGATATGCTCCTCAAGAACTTCAGGGTGCATCGAACCGGCACCGATAAGTCCCAGACCGCCGCAATTGCTTACTGCCGATGCGAGCCTCCACCCGGAACACCAGACCATTCCGCCCTGAATAACGGGGTATCTTATTCCAAATAATTTACAAATTCTGTTTTCAGACATACTAACTGAATTAGTTTGTAAAGATAGGCATTATGAATTAGGAAATTTTAGTGGTAATTTAGGGGTCTTAATTGTTATGAGAAAGAATTTTTTTTGCTGTTTTTTTCTTGCAGCTTGCTTTTGGCTTCTTGCGGCTGGCACGTAGGCCTTTAGTTAAATGACCTTTATTCTTAACGACATTTTAAAAAGAGCAAATTTCAACGGTTAAAATTGGCGAGCTGCCAGTAGCCAGCTGCTCCCGATGCATCGGGACAATAAGATCAATATTTATACGCGCCATACGAATCGTCATAAAACAGTTTTAATTCATAAATCATAATAATATGAGCGAAGAAGATAAAAAAAAAGAGCGGGATACGGAGTTTTCGGATAAGGCTGATGAGCTGATAAATAAGGGCAAAAAACTGGCTGATAAGGCCGAGGAATTTATTAATGATACTGCAAATCAGGTTAAAGAGAGTGATGCCTTTGTCAAGGCTTCAGGTTTCTTTGGGAAGGTGAGTGATTTTCTTGATCAAAAGTCAGATGAATTTCACAGTGGCGAAATGGGTGCAAAATTTGAAAATTTGAAAGATCAGGCTGAAGATCAGATGACTGAAATCATCAAGAAAGTGAAGGTTGCGGGACTTAAGATTGGAGATGCTGTGGATGAGCAAATTGAATCTTTAAAGGGGAAGAAGGAGAAGCCAGGGAATCGCGACGGAGAGGGGATCTGAACAAACGAAGGGAAGTCAAGGAGAATTGGAGAGGGAGAGAATTGGAGAAAATAATTTGACAATTCACTGATTTGAAAATTTGAAAATTTGAAAATGAGGGAATGTGCTAATATGCTAATGTGCTAATATGCTAATGTGCTAATATGCCAATGTGCTAATATGCCAATGTGCCAATTTGAAAATGTGCTAATTTGAAATCTCCAAATTCCTGTAATTCCAAAGCCCCATAGGGTCCGTCAGATGACGGATTGGTAGCACGTGAAATACAAATCCCATCCCAGGACCGTCAGCGATCAAAATTACGCCATAGTGGTGCTCTACATTCTGACGGAAAAGCGCTAAACTTTGAAAAAGATTGATTGATGGAAGGGGGGGGAGAAAGGGCGTAAAGGCGACGGGGTGCGTCAAAAGAAAGAAATTTAAAAAGCAAAAAAACCTGCCAGGCAATGCCAGACAGGTTTTAGAATTTATGTTGTAAGTAGCTTTTTCTTACTTGTGGTCAACAGAGTACATGTGAGCAACAAGGTCAACAACCTTGTTTGAATAACCCCACTCATTGTCATACCATGAAACAACCTTCACAAAATGGTCGTTCAAGCCAATACCTGCACCTGCATCGAAGATTGATGTACGTGGGTCAGTCTGGAAGTCAGTTGAAACAACTTCGTCTTCGGTATAACCAAGGATACCTTTCAATTCACCTTCAGCAGCTGCTTTCATAACTGCACAGATTGTTTTGTAAGGAGCTGGTTTTTCCAAACGGACAGTTAAGTCAACAACAGAAACGTCAGGAGTTGGTACGCGGAAAGCCATACCTGTAAGTTTTCCGTTCAATTCAGGGATAACTTTACCAACAGCTTTAGCTGCACCCGTAGATGATGGGATGATGTTTTGACCAGCACCACGTCCACCACGCCAGTCTTTTCCAGAAGGGCCGTCAACAGTTTTCTGGGTTGCAGTGGTTGCATGAACAGTTGTCATTAAACCTTCAACAATACCGAAATTGTCGTTCAAAACTTTTGCAATCGGAGCAAGACAGTTAGTAGTACACGATGCATTTGACACGAAATTCATATCAGATGTGTACTTCAGATTGTTAACACCCATTACAAACATTGGGGTATCGTCCTTCGAAGGAGCCGACATAATTACCTTTTTTGCTCCGGCATCAATATGCGCCTGGCATTTGGATTTTTCAAGGAAAAGACCTGTTGATTCTACAACATATTCTGCACCAATATCGCCCCATTTAAGGTCTGCAGGATTTCTTTCAGCTGTTACACGGATTGTTTTGCCGTTAACTACCAAAGAGCCGTTTTCAACAGTAACCGTTCCTGAGAAACGACCATGAGTTGAATCATATTTGAGCATGTAAGCCATGTAATCAACGTCGATGAGGTCGTTGATACCAACTACTTCAACATCACTTCTGTCGACAGCTGCTCTGAAAACCAGTCGGCCAATACGACCGAAACCGTTAATACCAATCTTAATTTTTGACATAATTTATTCTTTTTGAGAATTATAGAATGAATAGAACCTTCTTTAAATTTCACCGCAAAAGTAATACTATTTATTTGTAATTATCAAATAAATAGTTCCAAAGAGTGTGGTTCTTTACAAATTGTTAACTTAGCAATTGATTTGAAAATAACCGACCGTTTATCGCTTATACCATGTTGTGTTTTTTTTGGCTTTAGGCGGCTGAAAACCACAATCACATGATTTGCACCTGACCAGCATTAGAGCGATCAACAGTAGAACAATGGGAATGACAAGTCTTGTTTTCACACTTTTAAATTTTATAACTTTCGTTAATACTAATTTCCGGAATCTTCTGAAACCCTTACAAATTTTTATTTTGCTGATAGAGAAACTTATATTAACGATTCATTGCTGCAAAAGTAATAACAGAATCGTAATTCAAAATGTTTAACCGGTTCAGAAAATGGTTTTCTATCTTTGTACTGAAAAAATAAAAAATATGGTTGAACAGTTATTGGCACACCGAACAATCCGAAAATACAAAATACAACCTGTTGAGGAAGAATTTCTGGAAAAAATTCTGCAGGCAGGATGCAGATCTGCAACAACGGGTAATATGCAGCTCTACAGCATTATCGTTACAACGGACGAGGAGAATAAAAAAAGGTTGGCTCCCTGCCATTTTAATCAGCCAATGGTGGTAAATGCTCCCCTTGTTCTCACGTTTTGTGCCGATTTTAACCGGTTTAATAAGTGGTGCCGGGTAAGTGAAGCCGAACCCGGCTATGATAATTTTCTCTCATTTGTTACGGCTTCAATTGATGCCGTAATTGTTGCTCAAACTGTTACAATAGCCGCTGAAAGTTTGGGACTGGGAGTCTGCTACCTGGGAACTACAACTTATATGGCGAGTCGAATTATTGATATCCTAAAGCTTCCCAAGGGGGTGGTTCCGGTTACTACATTGACTATCGGTTGGCCTGATGAGGATCCGGAGCAGGTGGACAGGCTTCCGCTTAAGGGAATTGTTCACAAGGAGTTTTATGCCGATTATACAGAAGGCGATATTGCCAGCATGTATCAGGAGAAGGAAAACCGGCCTGAAAACCGAAAGTTTGCAGAGGAGAACAATAAGAAAACATTGGCGCAGGTATTTACTGATATCAGGTATAAGAAAAGTGACAATGTTTTGTTCTCGAATATGCTGCTTGAAGTATTAAAGGATCAGGGATATATGAATCAGGAATCTATAATTGAATAAGATAATCTAAATTTATTCGAGTGAAAATCAACTTTGAAATTGCCCCTGAATTCAGGGAATTGGAATCATGGATCCGAAGTCTACCCAGCGTGTTTGCTGACACCGGGGAGACTATTTTTAAGTCGAGAAATGAAGTGAAAATTTTCACTGTCGGGAATTATGTGTTAAACGTTAAGGCCTTTAAGATCCCAAACCTGATTAACCGGGTTGTTTACGTTTATTTCAGGGGATCAAAGGCTGCCCGATCATACCGGTATGCCAGGAAATTCTTCTCGTTGGGAATTGCGACCCCTGCTGCAGTTGGATACCTGGAATGCATAGAAAAGGGTTTGCTGGAAAAAAGCTACTACATCTCGGTTCACTATAAGAATGAATTTACACTCCGGGAAGTTTTAAATTACCAGATTGCCGATCACGATGCTATTTTGAGACAGTGGGTGAACTTTACGTACAAAAAATTGCATCTAAATAATATTTTTCATCTCGATTATTCCCCGGGAAACACCCTGATTTGCAGGAAAGGTGATGAATATGATTTTCAGATAGTAGACCTAAACCGGATGAGTTTTGGTCCAATCAGTTTTGAAAGGGGACTTTTCAATTTCAGACAACTCGACACCGACAGGCAAACACTTGAATTATTGGCTGCAGAATATGCATCCCTTTGGCATAAAGACGGGGGAAAGGCAATCAGGATGCTGATAGAATTTGACCATAAAAATAAGGCTGACCGGCGCAGACGCGGAAAGCTGAAACGGTTTTTCCGGTCAATTTTCAGATGGGGTCGTCCGGTCCATTGATTTTCTGAATTGGCCTGTAAGCGGGGCTTTGGAAATCAGAGACTGTTAATTTTCTTTGGCTCTTTTTCCCTGAGCAGATTGAATTTTAATAATTTGCTGAATACATCCTGTGGTTTCACCATCTCCATGCAGCGGGGTGTGTCGTAAATACAGGGCTTACCTCCAAATACCGAGCACGGGCGACATTTTAGCGAGGATGCTGGTGTTTGCAGGTGATATTCGAGCGGTTGTCCAAGGGCAAAGAAGCCAAATGCAGGATGTGTTCCGCCCCAGATTGAAACGGTTGGAATGCCTGAGAGTGATGCAAGGTGCATATTGGAAGAATCCATCGATATCATAAGATCCAACTTACTCATCAGCGCCAGTTCTTCCGAAAGGGTGAGTTGCCCGGCCACCAGATGAATATTTGGACTATAGGTCTTAAATTCCTTTAATAATTTGATCTCCGATTTCCCCCCGCCGAACAGAAAGAAATCAACTTCGTATTGAGCATTGATCAGTGTAATCAACTCGCGGAAATTTTCAATTCCCCAGATTTTTGGTTGATGCGTAGCAAAAGGTGCAAGCCCAATTTTTAATTTTCCCGGGGTAACCTGTTTCTTTTCAAGGAAAGTCTCGGTATACTGAAGGGCATCATCAGATAGATTTAGGAAGGGCACCTTGCCAATATTTCCCTTTATTCCTGCAGCTTCAAAAGTCTCCAGGTATCTTGCAGTAGTGTGTTTTAACATCCTGATATACCTCGACTTAATCAGGAATTTCTTCTCTTTCCTCCCTTTGTCAATTGAGAATCCCGGGACTCCTGAAATTTTAAACAGCAGTGAGAGTATACGGGTTCGGATAACCCCGTGCAGATCAATAACCGAATCGAAAGGTCCCGATTTTTTCAGATCTGAATAGAGTTTCAAAAGCCCGAAGAATCCCTGGTGTTTCCCGTCCAGTTCAGCAAAGATCAGGTTAAGACGGGGTATTTTGTAAAAAAACGGAGCATAAAATTTCCGCGTAACAAGGGTTATTTCCAGATCGGGATTTGCATCAAGAACTCCCCTGATTGCAGGAACTGTCAATGAAACGTCTCCCATGGCAGAAAATCTGAATGCGATAATTTTTTTCATAAAAATTTTATACTCTTTGATAGATTCTACAGATAACTATTGTTTTTTATTCTATGATGGTTAAGCCTGCTGACGATTAGCGGCTGGCAACTGGCTCATTAAGCATCGAAACTTCGTTTCAAATCATTATATCTACTTAACGTAACTTAAGGTGATTCAGGATTTATAATTTTCACAACAAATATTTTCACAAATGATTATCAGCCAGAAGCGAGTTGCCAGTAGCCAGCCACCCCTTGGTCAACCTCGAGTTTAAAAGGTTAAAATCATCCTAATTAACTCCTGATCACTGATACTTCTCGTAGCTCTTCTCCTCGGTGAGGTTTGAGCCTGTTAATTCATTAATGGCACGCTTTACGTCAGATCTTTGGTCATTAATAAAATAAACCGACCTGGCAGTCTGAATAAAATCATCTCCGAAATCCTTTGAACGTTCAAGATCCCTGATGTGATCCTCAATATCCCACAATTGATTATTTATTCTTAACAGGTCAAGGTATAAGGGGTGATTTTTATCCAGTATTGAGGCGACTGCATCATTCAGGATTTCATATTCCTTGTTCAGATTTGCAAGTTTTACTGTATCTTTTATCCGGGTGATCTTGATTTCAACAATGGAGAGCTTATCGGCGATTTCGCCGTTCGATACTTCAATTTTCATAGCCAAATTTTTTGACAAAGGTAATTTATTATTCTTTAATGAGGGGAGAATCGGGGTGGTTTACCTTCTTCGATAATCGCGAGTACTTGCCTGATCAGTGGGCATTATTACGAGGTCCTCAATGTTCACGTGGGGTGGTCGGGTTGCCATAAAGAGGATAGAGTCGGCAATGTCCTGAGCATACAATGGAGTTAATCCCTTATAAACATTGTCTGCCCGCTCCTGGTCTCCTTTAAACCGGACAAGTGAAAACTCGGTTTCAACCATCCCGGGACTTACCGAACTGACTTTAATGCCAAATGGGAGAAGCTCCATCCGCATTGCCTTGGTAATTGCCTTAACTGCATGTTTGGAACCGCAATAGGCTGCCCCGTTTGGATATATCTCGTGAGCTGCAACCGATGAGATATTGATAATATGTCCCGACTTCCTTGCAACCATAATGGGTGAAATTAAACGCGAAACATAGAGTAACCCTTTAACGTTTGTATCAATCATCCGCTCCCAGTCGTCAATGACCCCTTCATGGACGGGTTCAATACCGACTGCTAACCCGGCATTATTAACAAGCAGATCAATGTCGGCCCATTTACCGGTAAGGGAATTGATTGCTTCTTCGACCTTTTTAAGATCCCGGACGTCGAAACAGCGCGAAATTACCTCTGCACCTGTTTTATTCGTGATCTCTTCAGTGAGTGATTTCAACAGATCCGCACGTCGCCCGGTGATGATCAGATCAAACCCGTTTGAGGCAAGAATCTGTGAAGTTGCCTTTCCGATACCTGAAGTGGCGCCCGTAATTAATGCTATTTTTCTCATTTAAATAAAACTATTTGATCCGCTAAAATAATAAAAACGATCATTATAAAGAGTTGAATAATGCTTCCATTCAATTTAAACCATTAAATTTGTATGGTTTTTTAAATAATATAGAAGAGTATGTCTGAAACTGAAGCTAAAATATTCACCATCGAACAGGTTGCTGAACCTGAAAGTCTGCGCAATGTGGTCTATTCAATGATTGCAATTCCCCATTTGTCGCCGGTAAATATTTTCAATGAATTTGCATCAACTGCAATCGATTCCAAACAGGTTGGAAAAGATGATCTGAGTGGCGCAGGGATATTTCAGGTCGATGAGAATGGAACTTTATTCTCTCAAACGATTTATGCAGACTATAAACGGCTGGCTGTCGATCCTTTTGTTGCGGCCCAGATTCTGGTTGCCAAGGCTGTCAGACGTTTGGTTTGTTACGGAGCAGAGCCAGTGGCTATGAGTGCCTATATAAATAACGTTGATTTTGCAAGCCCCATTGCCGAAGAGCTTGTGATGGCTGCAAGGCTGGGACTGAATGCTGCAGCCACAGTTTTCAATTTGCAATTTACGAATTGGAAAATCTTTTATGATAATGTTAATAGTGAGGGTGCTGTTCCGCCTACATTAATCGTAAGCCTGGTGGGGAAACTAAATAACCGTAGCGAGGTGCTTACTCCAAGTCTTAAGAGAAAAGGTCACAATCTCCTGCTGGTAGGACGTTCTTTTAATAATATCGATGCCTCAGAATACCTGGATCATTATCACGAGATTAAAAATTCACCACTGATGCCTTTTAACCTTTCTTTTGAAAATAGGTTAATGGTTGCCATGCGCGAAGTAATCAAGAATAATCTCGTTGTATCAGCCAGCCCCGTTGGGATAGGAGGATTGTTTTTCACCCTGTTGCGCGATGCTCTTCCCAATGAACTTGGCTTTGATATTACAACCGATTCTGAAATCCGAAATGATGCCTTTCTGTTTGGTGAAGGGATGGGGCGTATTGTAGTTTCGGTGGATGAAGAAAAAGAGAATGAATTTGTCGATTTTTTGTTCGATCATAAAATTCCGGTGATGACCCTTGGACATATTACCAAAGGGGAGATCCGGATCGACGATCTGTCATTGGGATTCGTTGACAAAGGAATTGTTGGCGAATACTTAGATTAACTATGATGTCAGAAATAACACCTTACAGTAACTCAGCCAAAGGAAAAAAAGAGCAGGTGGCTGAGATGTTTGATAATATTGCCCCGAAATACGATTTTTTGAATCACTTCCTGTCGTTCGGAATTGATAAAATCTGGCGCCGAAAAGCTATCCGTTTGCTGATTAAACATGCACCTGCCAATATCCTGGATGTGGCCACAGGGACTGCTGATTTTGCCATCGAATCGCTTAAAACCGGAGCACAACAAATTGTTGGTGTCGATATTTCTGAGGAGATGCTCAATTTTGGCCGGGTAAAAATTGATAAGCTTGGCGTTAACCAGCGGATTACCCTTCAGACGGGTGATGCCGAAGGTCTTGGTTTTGCGGATGAAACCTTTGAAGCAGTTACAGTTGCTTTTGGGGTTCGCAATTTTGAGAACCTTCCCAAAGGGCTCAAAGAACTTAACCGCGTTTTAAAACCCGGAGGGATGGTCTGTATTCTGGAGTTTTCTAAACCAGTCTATTTCCCGGTTAAACAATTCTATACCTTCTATTCGTTTTATATTCTCCCGTTTCTTGGCCGGCTGTTTTCCAAAGACAACTCAGCCTATCGTTATCTGCCAGAGTCAGTTGAGAAATTTCCAGATGGTGAGGAGTTTCTCACAGTCTTAAAAAGCTGTGGTTTTAATCAGACCCGGCAACACCGACAAACATTTGGCGTTGCTACAATATATACAGGGTTAAAGTAACTGGTGGATTGTTACAGGCAATTCTCTGTGGCGGGTAATAAACATTGTTGCGTTCCAATGGTTAATATATAAAAATTAAATTACTCGGCATTGAATCCCTTCAAACTAAAATACTTTTTGCTGCTGCTTCCACTTGTGGCAGGTTCCCTGTACTCATTTGGGCAACTTCGGGGATTTGACAACCTGATCCACTTTGATGACCGTAAACTCCACTTTGGGTTTTACCTGGGGATCAATACAATGGATTACAGGTTGTCAAGCTATAAAAGTATTTATGAAAATCCGGTAATTACTCAACAACAAGCTTTGAATAATCAGAATTTTAGTGAAGTAAGATTGGCTCAGGTGTATCAGGGCAAACCGAGTTTTGCAGCTGAAGTTTATCAGATTTTGCCTGGGTTTACTGTTGGAGGTGTAGTTAATTTTAGATTAGGTCGCGATTTTGATTTGCGTTTTACTCCAGGCATGTCCTTAGGGAGCAGACATTTCACCTATTTTATTCCAATAGATCCAACTGTTTATAGCATTACAAGGCAGGCGGAGAAAACATACCTGTCAACGGCCTCATATTATGTTGACCTTCCTGTTGGGTTAAGGTATAAAGGATTTCGCCATCGCAATTTAAGACCATTTATATATTCGGGTTTTGCATATAGACCTGACCTTGCAAACAAAAAGATATCAGAAAGCGTTGTCCATCTTAAAAAGAACGGAGGATATGCAGAGATTGGACTTGGTCTGGATTCATACCTTGAATACTTCCGCTTTACTGCTGAGTTTCGCTTCTCTTATGGATTGAACAACCTGATCAGGCATGATATTACTGACCCAATTCCCTATTATGGATATATCTTTAAGGAGTTAAATTCGAATTTATTTACACTGATTTTTTACTTCGAATGATTAAGGAACTTAATATAGTTGTCTCTCCGGCCCAGGCTAATGATCTCACCATGCTGAAAAAGATGGTCTCAGAGAACCTGAAAATTGAGATCAGCCGCATCAGTCATGTGGTGGTTTTACGTCGCTCTATCGATGCACGGAATTCGAATATCCGGTTTAATCTGGGTGTGAATGTTTTCATTGATGAACCGATACCTCAGATTCAAAAAACCCAATTTGCATATCCGGATGTTTCCAAAAGTCCGCAGGTTTTGATTGTGGGTGCAGGTCCTGCAGGATTGTTTGCAGCGCTTCACCTGATTGAACTGGGATTTAAACCGGTGATTTTTGAGCGGGGCAAGATGGTTAGCGAACGGAAACGGGATATTGCATCAATTCATGGGGAACAGCTAATTAATCCGGATTCCAACTATGGATTTGGCGAGGGGGGAGCAGGAACTTTTTCGGATGGGAAGCTCTATACCCGTTCCAAGAAGAAAGGAGATGTGCGTAAAATTCTGGAGGTTTTGAATTTTCACGGAGCCCAGGACGAAATCCTCATCGATGCTCATCCCCATATTGGGACAAACATATTACCCCGTGTAATCGTTGCGATACGTAATACGATCCTGAATTCAGGAGGGGAGATCAATTTCAATTCGCGTGTCACAAAACTGGTCATCCGGAATCAGGAAGCGCGAGGCGTTATTTTGCGCGATGGATCGGTTATTGATGGCATTGGGGTTATTTTGGCTACAGGCCACTCATCGAGAGATATTTACAATATGCTCCATGAGAGCGATATTCTTCTTGAGGCTAAACCATTTGCCGTTGGGGTGAGGATTGAACATCCGCAGGAGCTGATCGACAAGATTCAGTACCATGGAGCTGGCAGAGGAGCTTATTTGCCTGCTGCTGCCTACTCTTTTGTCGAACAGGTGAACGATCGTGGCATTTATTCTTTCTGTATGTGTCCGGGCGGAGTGATTGTTCCTGCAGCAACAGCTCCCGGAGAATTGGTTCTGAATGGAATGTCCCCTTCTGACAGGGGTGGCCGTTTTGCCAATTCCGGAATGGTTATGGAGATTCGACCCGGAGATATCCCACCTTTCAAAAAGGGAAATCCGATTTTTACAGGTCTTCATTTCCAGGAAGAACTTGAGCAACAATGTTTTCGGATGGCAGGGAATACGCAATTTGCTCCTGCTCAGCGTCTGTCCGATTTTGTTAGTGGTCACAGGAGTTCGGGTTTACCCCAGACCTCCTACCTGCCAGGATTAATTGAGTCGCCACTTCATGACTGGCTTCCCGGTTTCGTTGGAATGGGATTACGGGAGGGGCTTAAACTGATCGGACGTAAAACAAAAGGGTATCTCACCAATGAAGGAGTTGTTCTGGGTGTTGAGACAAGAACCTCCTCGCCGGTACGAATCCCCCGGGATATGCAGACACTTGAACATGTGCAAATCAGGAGGTTATTCCCATGTGGTGAAGGATCGGGATATTCTGGCGGAATTATGTCCTCGGCAGTAGATGGCGAACGGGTTGCCGAAAGCCTGGCTAATCTTTACAAATAACTCTTCTTCTGAATTCGGAGCAGATTATTGAAGTGGCAATTGCAACATTTAACGATTCTGAGGTAACCTCACCCGGTGGGAAGGATGGAATATTTATTTTTCTGGAGATATAGCTGGCAGCATGGTCTGATATCCCATTTCCCTCATTACCCATCACGATAATTCCATTGGTTGATAATTCACTTTCATACAGGTTTTCACCCTCCATATAAGTTCCGTATATCGGGATGTTTAGCTTTTTTGCTTTTTCCAAAAAGGGCGCCAGTGCAACATAATGAACTTTTACCCGGGCAAAAGCACCCATGGTGGATTGGATTACTTTAGGATTAAAGAGGTCTGCACACCCTGGCGAACAGATAATATTTGCTATCCCAAACCAATCGGCAAGACGTACGATAGTTCCCAAATTCCCGGGATCCTGAATTTCATCCAGGAAAATTGAAAGATTATCCGTTAACTCGTCCCAGTTGATCTCCGATTCCGGGATCCTGCATAAGGCAATGATTTCAGGGGTTGTCTTTAAAAAGCTGATTCGCGAAAGCTCTTCCTTCGATATGATTTCAACAGTGATACCGGGTTTGATTGCTGAAACCTTTTGGCCCAGCTCATTTAAGCAAAATACTTCCGAAATTATAAATTCCGACTGGAGCAAATCAAGCACCAGTTTCTCCCCTTCGGCAACAAATAGACCGGTGGCTAACCTGTTTTTTTTCATATCCAGGGAGCGGATCAGTTTTATTTTATTTTTTGAAAGCACTAAATAAGGTCTAAATAGGATGAGTAAATTTGCGAATAAGCACAACCCAAAAATAATCCAATTTTAATAGGTCAGGTTAATTATCTTTGTTTAAGTTTTTAAAATAAGGACAATTTGGATTATCGGGTTATATACAGGATAGGAATAGGAATGGTTGTCTGGGCTGCTGTTGGGTTGTCATCGTGTAAAACAACCAAGTATGTCCCTGACAACCAATATTTATTAGTAAAGTCGGAGATTTTGGTTGATAATAAATCAATCACTAAAAATGAATTAAAAACCTACCGTAAGCAACGGCCAAATACGCGAATATTTGGTTTCTGGCGCTTCCACCTGGGCATGTACAACCTTTCAAGCCCTAAAAAAGAGGATGGGATTTTTAAACGGATAGGGGAGGCCCCCGTTATTTACAGCCCTGATTTAACTCAAAAGTCAAAGGGTGAACTGACCCGTTTTATGCACAATAAGGGTTATTATCAGGCTATAATTTCAGATTCTGTTCTATTTAAAAAGAATAAAAGGGCAGAAGTTTACTATCGGATTCGGACGAATAAACCCTATCAGATCAAATCGTATAAAACTGAAATCAGGGATGGTGCCATTAAGGGAATAATTGCAGGTGATTCGCTAAAGTCGTTGATCAGGCCCAGGGGGAACTTCGACACTGATGTATTGGCAAGTGAAAGCAAGCGGGTGCTCAACAGTTTTCAAAATAACGGCTTTTACAGGGCGAATAAAAACGAAATATATTTCGAGGCTGACACAACCAAAGCGCCCCAAAGCGCAGATCTTAAGCTGGTGGTAGAAAAGGAGAATGTCTCAACCGATCCCTCAGTCGTTTCGGAGCGCGATCATCAACGGTACACCTTCCGCAATTTCTATTTTTATACCGATTTTGAATCGCAAAAACAGCTCCTCACAGAAAATAAAGGGGGCCTCCAGGAATTAAAAAACGATACGGTCAAAATTGGAAATCAATATTTTATATCAAACGGTAAGCTTAAATACCGTCCTGAATTGCTTTCCAATATGAATCATATCGCAGATAAGGGGTTTTATAGTGTGCGTCTGGTCGAACGCACCTACAACGATCTTTTTTCACTCAGGTTATTTAAACTGATCAATATCCGGTTTGTAGAAACGAATAAAAGCGACGCCGACGGAAATCCAACGCTTGATTGCATTATCCAGCTTTCACCAGCGGTCAGACAATCGTATTCGGTCTCGGCTGAAGGGACCAACTCTTTGGGAAACCTCGGAGTTGCAGGAAATCTGGGCTATCAGCATAAAAATATTTTTGGTGGCGGGGAGCTTCTTGATGTGACATTAATGGGAGCCACTGAGAAACAAAAGTATGGGGTAGGTGATTCTGCCAAATCCTTTCATTCGTATCAGAGCGGGATTGAGACAAAAATTACATTACCCAAGTTTTTAGCTCCCCTTAAGCCGGTTAATTTTTTCCGTTTTACAACTCCTCAGACCTTGATGAGCCTCTCCTACAATTACCAGCGCCGGCCGGACTATACCCGGACCATTATTCGCGCAAGCCTTGGTTACCAATGGAAATCATCTGAATATACAACACACAGGTTTAATATCCTCGACCTCAATATGGTCAAGATGTTTGCTTACGATTCAGCCTTTGTTTCGCGTATTGAAAATCTTTACATTAAAAGTTCCTATACCGATCACACGATATCGTCGTGGAACTACAGTTTTACCCGAACGAACCAAAATCTTCAGAAACAGTCGAATTATAGTTATTTCAGAGCTTCATTTGAAACAGCTGGAACCCTTTTACAAGGTGTGAGCAGGATCTTTGATCGCAGGCTTTACGCCAGTGATTCGCTTGGAAGCTCAAAATACCACTTTTTAGGGACTCCATTTGCCCAATATGTTAAGACCGATTTTGAATACCGTAAAGGTTTTGTAATTGATAAGTTCAATACTTTTGTGATCCGTGGTTTTTCGGGCATTGCCGTGCCATTTGGCAATTCAGACCAGGTCCCTTTTGAGCGGAAATTCTTCACCGGAGGTGCTAATGGAATCCGGGCTTGGCCAGTCAGAACCCTTGGTCCAGGCTCCTACAAGACCGGTCCGAACGAATTTCCGAATCAGTCGGGTGATATCAAACTTGAATCGAATGCCGAATACCGTTTTGCGATGATTGGTCCTTTTGAAGGGGCACTCTTCGTCGATATGGGCAATATCTGGTCACTGAAGGATAACCGTCCGGGTACTGAATTCTCTTTTTCGCGATTTTACAAGGAGATTGCAATAGGTACCGGTGCCGGGTTGCGATACGACTTTTCATTTGTAATTATTCGTGTCGACCTCGGTATTAAGCTGCATGATCCATCACTGGATGAAGGAAACCGCTGGATACCTGCGCACACTTTGCTCACAAAAAATAATATCAATCTGGCTTTCGCTATCGGTTATCCATTCTAGCCTTACCGGTTTACCCAGGTTTAATTATTTAAAAGCGCTACTGTCCGGGATAATATAGGAGATTCTTCGCTATGCTCAGAATGACAACAAGTTATGCGGTGGAGAGGGTAAGAGGGTTGGAAGTGCCGGTGCCACTTCCAACCCTCTTACCCATATTGTCTAAATAATTGTCATTCTGAGCGAAATGAAATGTAGCGAAGAATCTTTTTAGATGGATTTTCATTTAACCGGACAATAATATTTCAAATCTGAAAAGCTCCATAATTCTTGTTTAAAATCGTTATATTTGGTTTTAACAGCCAATTGTGTAGCGATGGGCAATAAATTGATTCGTGAGCTATTGAGTTTTACAAAGAAAGAGCGTACCGGAATTGTAAGTTTACTACTTATTATCTTTCTTTTGATTTTATCCGGAATGGTGATCCCCTTTTTTATTCCGCAGGCTAGGCCCGATTTCTCAAAATGGGAGGCTGAGGTCAATACTTATTTAACTACTGATCAGGATAAGACTTTCCCTGCAAAAGTGCTGAAGCCGGTCGCTATTGATCCCAATAAGGTTGATTCACTCTGTTTAGTTAGCATGGGGTTGCCAGAAAAGGTTGTTGCAAATTGGATGAAATACCTCAAAAAAGGGGGAGTCTTCAGAGATAAAGTGGGGGTAAAAAAGATCTTCGGTATGACCCCCGAACTATACGCACAGCTCGATTCATTCCTGGTTTTTCCCGTAAAGCCTGCAGCAATGAATAAGCAAGCACTAAGCGTTGCAAGGGTTGATGCTGCAGAGCGGATAACCAGGGATTCAAATCCTGCCCCTTTTTTTAAGAAAAAAGATAAACCAGGAGAGACGATACTCGATTTGAATAGCACAGATTCAATTAATCTGGTACGAATTCCCGGAATTGGGCCTGTATTGGCCTCCAGGATTATCCGGTACCGAAATCTGCTTGGGGGATATTACGCTGTTTCCCAACTAAAAGAAGTTTACGGCTTAAGGGAAGAGAATTTCAGGATGGCATCTCCCTTTTTCAGGATTGAATCCGCTGTTCTCAAGACTTTTAATGTCAATTATGCAACACTTAAGGAGTTAGGTCATCATCCCTATATTGGATACCAAACAGCCCGCAAACTGCTTCTCTTAAGAGAGAGGAGGGGTAAGTTTTCGGCTCCCGGTGATCTTTCAGCGGTAATCACCGCTGATTCATTAAGCAGGCTGGCTCCCTATCTGAAATTTACGCAATAATCAGGCTGTTCATAACCCGGTTTACAATTTTAATATTATTTAGCAGGATAGTTTGATTAGTTATATAAAATTCCTAGATTTGCCGACCGAAATATTGATATTTTTTATAAAAACAAAACAACGAATTGTATGATTGTTATTCCAGTTAAAGACGGCGAAAACATTGAGCGTGCTTTAAAGCGCTTCAAAAGAAAAATCGAAAAAACAGGAGTTGTGAAGGAACTTCGCAATCGTCAGGCTTTCGAAAAACCTTCAATAACTCGCCGTACTGAGATTAAAAAGGCGATCTATATTGAAGATTTACAGCGGTCAGAAGAATAAATCGATCTGTTGCAAATTTTTTAGGTGAAGCTGTTTTTTTTTCGTATATTCAATGCGGAATTCATTCCCACCTGAAATGTTGAATTTGGAACTTTTTCTCAACTACCTTAAATACGAAAAGCGGTATTCGACGCACACTATTACCGCCTACGAGAATGACCTCGGCCAATTTGCTTTGTTTGGAAAGAAACTGGTTGAGGATTTTCATGTAGAAGAAGTCGATTATCATTTAATCCGCGAATGGATCGTTTCATTGATGAATAGCGGTACGTTAGCCAGGAGTGTTAACCGGAAAATTTCTTCGCTTAAATCTTTTTATAAGTTTCTTCAGCGGGAGGGGGTTATTTCCAAAAATCCCACCGACCGTGTTATCATGCCGAAGATGGGTAAAAAATTGCCGGAATTTGTCCAGGAGAAGGAGATTAACCGGTTATTTGACGGTCATTTTTTTAGTGATGATTTTGAGGGGAGGCGTGACAAGGCAGTCTTATCGCTGTTTTACGGAACGGGAATCAGGCTATCAGAATTGGTAGATATCAGGTTTTCAGATCTGAATCTTACCGAGAAGATAATAAAAGTAAACGGAAAGCGAAATAAGGAGCGGTTGGTCCCTTTCCCGCTTGAAATAGCAGAGGTATTAAAAAGCTACTTTGAGATACGGAACGAGCTTTTCCCGGATGCTCAAAACTTTCTTTTTTTAACAGGAAGTGGCGATCCCGCTTACACCAAATTAATTTACCGGATTGTAAAAAGGCAATTGTCACTTGTCACTACAATCGATCAAAAAAGTCCGCATATTTTGCGGCACAGCTATGCAACCCATTTGCTGAACAGGGGAGCAGACCTGAATGCGATTAAAGAGTTGCTCGGACATGCCAATCTTGCAGCAACTCAAGTTTATACGCATACTTCGTTCGAACAATTAAAAAAGGTCTACAAACAAGCTCATCCAAGAGCTTAAATTAAAGGAGGGAAAATTATGGACGTAAAAGTACAGAGTGTTCATTTCAAAGCCGACCAGAAACTGATCGACTTTTGCGAAAAGCGAATTAGCAAACTTGATCTTTTCTTTGAAGGAGTTATCGGATCAGAAGTGATCCTGAAACTGGAAAAAGACGAAGATCAGGAGAATAAAGTCGCTGAAATTAAGCTGTCTGTCCCGGCGAATGAATATCTTTTTGCTAAAAAGCAGGCAAAAACCTTCGAAGAGGCTGTCGATTTGGCAGTGGATGCCCTTCGTAAACAGTTAGATAAATACAAAATGAAAGTCAAATCCAAATAATTTTTAAAAAAGTATTTTAAATAGCTTTTTAGAAAGAAAAATAAATTAAATTTGCAGACCATTTTTGAGGCACGGTTCTTTAAAATGGTCTGTTCTTTT
>CAIVCR010000002.1 GCA_903904515.1 uncultured Bacteroidia bacterium | reverse complement strand
TTTCGATGCGATGTAACCAGAAGGAGAGTGCAATAAATATTCCTGAGATTATGAAAACAAGGACAAAAAACAGGATCAGATTACCTCCAAATAGTGACTTTAAAGTGATATCTCCAAAATCAGGACCCAGAATTCCATGAATTGAGGGCAATATAATCGTAAATACGAGTCCCGCGAATAAACCACCCAAAATTCCAATCAGGGCATCCAAAGAACCTTCACCCAACGAAACAGGCAACGTTCCAGGACAATAACCTAAAATGGCCATCCCGGTTCCGAAAATCAAACCACCCAGCATAATTCCACCAAATATTAGGGGTTTAGTGTGATACGAAGCGAATCCTAATCCTATTTCGATACTCAATAATATTGCCCCGACCCCGATTGCCATTAAAATCGCTTTGGCAACAGCTAAATTTTTCAAGATGGCCAGACCACTTATCGTGTCATACTTGTTGAGCTTAGCATATTGCAATATCGCACCAAAAAGAAACCCTAAAAGAAATATCGTCATCGTATTGAGTAATATTTTAATATGTTATCTAATATAGATTTAATTTATGGTGATTATCTGAGTAAATTTCACATCTTTAATTCAGTTCTTTCGCAATGGCAATGGCCGCAATTGTCCCATCCGCAACGGCAGTTGTAATCTGCCTGTATTTCTTACTGATCACATCGCCAACAGCAAAGATATCGGGCATACTGGTTCGCATATCTTCATTGGTTTTAATATAACCCCACTGATCGAATGCAAGCTTATCTTTAAACAACTGAACGTTTGGTTTCATCCCGATGAATATAAATACTCCATCACTAACTAATGTTTTGATCTCTTTTGTTTTAAGATCTTCAACTTCTGTGATGATCTTATCCCCATCACGTTTGAACGACCGTGGTTCATGCTCCAGCATTGTGGTAATTTTAGGATTGGCCAATAACTTCTCCTGGGCAGTTTTATTGGCTGTGAGTGCATCAAACTGGTGAACAAGTGTGATCTTGCTGGCAAATTTTGAGATAAAGTCGGATTCCTCAACGGCTGAATTGCCTCCGCCGATAACAACAACTTCCTTATCGCCGTAGTATTTGGCGTCACAGGTGGCGCAGTATGAAATCCCCTTCCCCTTTAGCTCCCTTTCGCCGGGTATCCCCATCAGGTTTGGAGAGGTACCGGTCGCAATAATGATCTTCTTTGCTTTCACGGTTTCATATTCATCAAGAATCACCTCCCGTTTATCCAGGTCAACCTTCGATACATCCACTGCCACCTTATAGGCCGTTCCGCAAAGCTTTGTCTGTTCAGACATATTGTGCGAAAGCATATAACCAGCCTGCGGCTCAATAAACCCCGGATAGTTGGAGACTTCATGAGTGGTAGCCACATGACCACCTGGTAATGCGATATCAATCAGCACCGTATTTATTTTAGCCTGGCAAAGGTAGAGCCCGGCGGTAAGTCCTCCGGGACCGGCACCCAGTATCATAACATCATATTCTGATACCGATGGTTTAATTTTATCGTGAATGATCGCAATTTCTTCTGCAGAAATTAAATTGTCAAGATTCGATATGATATCTTTTCGTTTTACTCCTCCGGTTAAAACCTGGCCAACCTCTTTCCCATTATCGAAAAACAGAAGTGTTGGTGAGGATTTTACACCCAGCTGATCGGCCAGTTCGCGGTTTTGCTGGCGAAAGATCTTCAGAAATTTAATGTCATTACCGTACAATTTGGCCAGTGATTCAAATTTTGGGGCCAATGCCTCGCATGGAGGACACTCTGAAGAGTAAAAATCGAGAACTACTTTCCCACCCTTCAAAACTTCCTGTTCAAATTCGGAACTAACGATCTCTTTCATGTCTGTATAATTTTTAAAAAAAGTAATTGCATTTTTTGTTTGTGCCATAGGCATTATAATACTTCAGTAAGTTTTCCTATCTAATTCAAGATGAATAAGTTGAAATATATGGAAATAAATTGAAATATTTCTTTATTTCTATGTATTTCAATCTATTACATATTATTGAAATTGAATAATATTAAAATTTACGGAACTATTACATTAAATATTATTCTACAATTCTATTCATTGAAATAAGCACCAAAACCCAGCTCCAGCAACTCTTTCACAGGTCGGCAATCGGTTGAACAAATAGTTCCATGGGTATTTTTTGCCACTGAACCACACCCGCCACCGCAGGCCAATTGCATACTGCACTCTTTACATTCGGGAATTGAGGTTACGTCGCGCATCTCCCAGGTATCAACCAAATCCTGTTTAAGGGTGATCTCCGGATAAAAGGTACCCAACTCTTCGTCTGATTTGCCCACTGTAGCTGTACAGGGATAAATCTTCCCGGTATAATCGAATGCCCATTCTGTTTTACAAGCCGGGCAGGAATCGAACAAGGGATCAGGCATGCTCCCATTCTCAGCAAGAAATTTCGAGATTGAATAAGCCGGTTTATAAAATTCGAGGATGTGAGGATTGGATTTCGTTAGCGCATACAACTCCTCATAGAGCGAAATACGGCTAAAAAGCTTATTTTCGGCAGACTGACAATGGTGTAATTCATAATTCCGCCCGATCTGAGTTTTAAATAATGGGCTTGAACTCCACCCTTTATCGATAGCAAATCGGGCTAAATCAGAAAGGTTTCCAATATTCTCCTTGTCAATGACCATTCGTAAATTAACCGTGAGGTTATTTTCAAGGCAGGCATCTACACCGGCAACAATTTTATCGAAAGTCCCGCCTCCCCCTTTAAGGAACCGGCGGGCATTATGAACCGAAGCGGTCCCATCCATGGTGATCTGGATTTCGCGGATGAGTCCTTGTGAAAGAATATCAATGTAATCGATCAGGGTATAGCCGTTGGTTACAAAACAAACCTCAAGGCGGACTTCAGTTGCTTTTTTAATAAGGTAAGAAACAGACTCTTTCTGACGCGGAGAATTCATCAGCGGTTCACCGCCGAAGACAGTGATATATTTCCGCTTGC
>CAIVCR010000001.1 GCA_903904515.1 uncultured Bacteroidia bacterium | reverse complement strand
TTAGCGGCAGGGTCGTTTACAGCAATATCCCAGGATGCATCTTCGGTTCTTTTCGTTGTTTGCGCCACACCAGAGACTATGCAGGCACAAGCGAGAATGGCAGTAAAAACATTTTTTTTCATTTTAATAAGTTAAAGGTGAGATGAAGATGCACACGCTTTATGAGATTGAAAACACAGATACTGAAGCATTGTATAATACGATTAATATTTATCAACTCTTTTAGAAATTTTAAAAGAAACAGCTGGTATTGCCTTTAAATTTATTTTAGACGGAAGGGTAATTTCACTCATATCACCATCCACTGGCTTATAATGTAGTTTTTCACCCTTGAACCCAACCAGGCTAATTTCACTATTCGTAGCAACCAACGCGGAAGGAATACGTACTTTATTGCTGATAAGCGAATCTGTTTTGCTATGAATGTTAATCGCGTAAACTGTCCCATTTTGATTGGTTGTAAAAAACAGATTGCCCGATTCGTAAGGTTTTATTGGCCGGGTATTGTAAATAGCTTCACCATTGACTTTTAACCACATTCCAATTTCATTCAGGATTTTTACAACTTCTGGATCTAAGGCACCTTGCGCATCCGGGCCGATCCCGATAACCAAATTACCATTGCGGGCAACTGCTTTAACCAAAAGATGAATAACAGTTTCGGAACTCATATTTTTACTTGTCTTTGCCCACGCCCAGCCATGATCGCCCAGCGAAGCACAAGCTTCCCAGGCATCGGCAAGGTAATGGGCTGGCATTTCATGCACTCCTTCAGGGGTCAGATAATCCTCGTAACCACCCCCATTGCAGCGGTCAACCACTAATAGTCCGGGTTGTCGTTCACGCGCAGATTTGGCAATTTCAGCCAAATTAATACTACTGCCGCTTACCTGTCCCCCATCGAGCCAAAGCATGTCAATATTGCCATAATCGGTGGTAAGTTCCTGAACCTGGCTGGCGGTAAATTGCTGAAATTTATCCCAGACTTCCGGATGCTCCTCACGCTTGTAATTTTCACTTCGCGTAGTTGCCGGACCAAACTGTGGCGCCCAGTAATAAGGGGTGTTCCAATCGGCTTTTGAAAAATAAATACCAGCCCAGAGCTTGTTTTTCCTGGCCGCTTCCAGCATGACTTTAACAACATTCGCATTTTTATTTGCTGAGAATGGGCAACTTTGGGATGTGATTTTATAATCGGTGGTTTTGGTATCAAAAAAGCAGAAGCCATCATGATGTTTGGAATCAACCAAAACATATTTTGCTCCGGACGTAGCGATGATTTTTGCATCTCTTTCAGGATCAAACTTCAACGGATTAAACGTTTTTTGCAAATTCTCATAGACTTTTTTATAGGTAGCCCAATCGGCATTCTCATAAGGTGCTGGGCGCTTGTTCCAGTCATACCGTTCAGGGCATAAACTCCACGACTGATCAATCGTGCTGAATTGCGTCTGAAGTCCCCAATTGTACATGATCCCAAATTTCAGGTTCTGAAACTGATGCAACTTCACGAGGGCTTTCTGATCCCGTGGAGGATTCCAGTTTTTACTTGTTTGATAAGCGCCCCCGAAACTATCCCCACCTTCCGGCACCTGAGCCTGACAAAGGTAGCTTACTGATAAAAAAAGAGTTGCTGTTAAAAAGGATTTTGCTTTCATACGTTTTTTCATAAACTATTTATCATTGTGACGATTTAAAATACCCCTTGCATCTTCAATCATTTTCCCGGCCGGAATAGTTTCCAGGTTCTTAATTTCAAATGAGGACAATATCCGCTCCAATTGTTTTAAATCTTTTTCGCTCCCCATTTTAATGAATTGATCACGCACTATCCCAATCTTTTCAAAATCCTGAATTCCTTCAATCATTTTTTCGAACCGGATGGATGACATGGGCCCCGGATATACCAAAAAGGTATCGCCAGCAGGCCAGGCTGTAAATCGGCTATCCTGAACCGGATCTTTGGGCCAACTGTTGTAAGCCCAACGTAAATATCCTGTAAATCCTTTTGCAGCGGCAAACCATCCAATCCAAACATTCTCGGCCGGTGGCGAAAATGTAAACCCATTCGGGTATTGCTCAACACAGCAAGTATAAACGGTTGTGTGATAACCTTTACTTTTCCGTCTGGTTAATACCGAATCAGCAAGTTCCCATTTGGACGCCACGCAATAATCATAAATATCTTTTTCAATTTCCGGATGATACTCTCCGGCCAGGGAGATCTTCCATTGCGGATCAACGCCATGGACTAATTTGATAACGGCCTGCATATCCTGCATTGACCGTTCATCCATGGAGATGCTGGTAATTGAAAACCACCCTTTAGCTTTCAAATGTTTTGAAAAATCGGTTAGCATAGATGACCAGTACTCATTGTATGCTCGCGTACCCGGAGATGCATTTAGCACAGTATCTTTTCCTGAACATTCGCCAAAATATTGAAACGAGAGTTTCCACGGAATCATTGTGTAACAATTGATACGGTCTTTGATTCCACAACTCATCACAAATGAAACATATTGGTCAAACAAACTATAGTTGTACAACCAGCTTCCATCCTTTTTCTTTACCCACCTGATTAAGCCGGGAAAATCGTCATAAGTCTGGTGACCCCATGGTTCATTGATAATACTGGTGGTTATGCACTTTTGTCCGGCATCGGCCAGCATGGTATAATATGGCCTCATGAATTTAAAATGTTCTTCACTCCATAACGGCACATTGTGTACTCTGGCAATGGCTGCGGGGTGTTGCCAGAAATCAAG